>JAUZGC010000026.1 GCA_030840105.1 Microbacteriaceae bacterium | reverse complement strand
GCGCGCGTGCTGAAGCCTTGAGAATCGGCCATGTTGTTCGTTTGCTCCTAGGCGCTCAGGTAGTTGAGCAGGTCTTGGCGGGTAAGGACTGCGACGGGCTTGCCTTCCTCCGTCACGAGAAGTGCGTTGTTCGTCGTCAGAGCGGAGCGTGCGGCCGAGACCGGCTCGTTGACGCCGATGAGGGCGAGCGGCTCACCTGCAAACGTGCCGACCTTGTCGGCCATCTGGGCGTGACCATTGAAGACGCTCTCGAGCAGCGACTGCTCGTCGATTGCGCCGACGACCTCGCCCATCACAACGGGCGGCTCCGCCGTCAGCACAGGCAACTGGGAGACGCCGAATGAACTCATGATGTCGATCACCTCGCGGACGGTGTCTCCCGGGTGCGCGTGCACCAGGTCAGGAAGGTCGCCGCCCTTGGTCTTGATCACATCGCGCACCGTGGATTCGTCTGGCACATCGCTGAAGCCGTATGAACGCATCCACTTGTCGTTGAAGATCTTGCCGAGGTACCCGCGCCCGCCGTCTGGCAGCAGCACGACGACGACGTCATCCTTCGAGAGCGTCGCGGCTGCCCGCAACGCCGCGACCACGGCCATGCCGCTCGAACCGCCGACCAGCAGGCCCTCTTCGCGTGCGAGCCTGCGTGTCATGGCGAAGGAGTCGGCATCGGAGACGGCGATGACCTCGTCGACCACAGTCGGATCGTATGCACGCGGCCAGAAATCCTCGCCGACGCCCTCGACCAGATACGGCCTGCCCGTGCCGCCGGAGTAGACGGACCCCTCAGGGTCGGCACCGATGTTCTGCACGCGCCCCTCGGAGACCTCCTTGAGGTAGCGACCGGTTCCGCTGATGGTGCCGCCGGTTCCGACGCCGGCGACGAAATGCGTGACGCGGCCATCCGTGTCCCGCCAGATCTCGGGGCCGGTCGACTCGTAGTGGCTGAGCGGCCCATTCGGGTTGGCGTACTGGTTCGGCTTGAAGGCACCAGGCGTCTCCGCCGCGAGACGGTCCGACACGCTGTAGTACGAATCGGGGTGATCCGGCGCGACGGATGTCGGGGTCACCACGATCTCCGCCCCGTACGCGCTCAGCACGTTGCGCTTGTCCTCGCCGACCTTGTCGGGAAGCACGAAGATGCAGCGGTACCCGCGCTGCTGCGCAACAAGCGCAAGGCCGACGCCCGTGTTGCCGCTCGTCGGCTCGACGATCGTGCCGCCTGGCTTCAGCAGGCCTTCGCGCTCCGCCGCATCGATGATCCGCGTGGCAATGCGGTCTTTGGACGAACCGCCAGGGTTCAGGTACTCCAGCTTGACCAACACGGTCGCCGCGATTCCCTCGGTTACCCGCTGGAGTTTGACGAGCGGGGTGTTGCCGACGAGTTCGACGATGTTTTCCGCGTACTTCACCCACCAAATCTAACAGCGCGCACATCCGTATTACGCGAGGACTCCTGAATGCGGCGGGGGATGGAGCGACCTCCGATGCCTAGGATTAACGACATGCCCGTATCCGACCTGACCAGTGCAGCCCAGGATTACCTCAAGGTGATCTGGACGGCCACCGAATGGTCCCCGAAGCCGATCACGGTCAAGCAGCTGGCCGAGCGCATGGGCGTGCGTGCCGCGACCGTCTCCGACGGCATCCGCCGACTGGTGGACCAGGGCATGCTCGAGCACGAACCGTACGGCAGCATCGAGCTGACCGCAGTCGGTCGACGGAATGCCGTCGCCATGGTGCGACGCCACCGTCTCATTGAAACATTCCTGGTCGAGAAGCTCGGCTACGGCTGGGACGAGGTTCACGACGAGGCGGAGGTGCTCGAACATGCCGTCTCCGACGCGCTCATCGAACGCATCGACGACGCGCTCGGCCACCCGTCGCGCGATCCGCACGGCGACCCGATCCCGACCGCGGACGGAACCCCGCACCGCCCTGAAGCCGTGCAACTCCGCAACGCAGAAACCGGTCGCGACCTCATCGTCACGCGCATCTCCGATGCCGATCCCGCGGTTCTCCGCTACCTCGCGGAGCGCGGGCTGCGCCTGGACACCCGCCTCGTACTCGACGAACACCGCGCCTTTGCGGGCGACATCACAATCCGCATCGCCGGCCAAACCGGCACTGCGAACCTCGGCGCGGTCGCATCCGACGCAATCTGGGTCGCCCCCGCTCCCGCCTGACCGGCGCCCCGCATCCGCCCCCGCATCGGCGCCCCGCATCCGCCCCCGCATCGGCACCCCGCATCCGCCCCCGCTCCCCTGCCGGCCGCAGGCTAACCTGCCTCGGACTGGCTGCAACCGGTCGGTCGGCCGGTCGCCTCGCGTAGCTAACTCAGGCTGACACGTCGGCGTCGCCATCCACCCGTGCGGAAACATGCGGATCTCTCGACCCACCGGCATCCTCCAGCCTGAATTAGCTACGCGGGCCTGGCGCGACCGCCGGCTAGCCCTGCCCGGTGACGATCAGCACGATAAGCAGCGCGTTGAGTGCGACGATGAGGGTGGCGACCGCCCACCCCACGATGCGCATCCCGACGCTGTCTGCCCGCGCACCCATGACTCGGGCATCCCCGGTCAGTCGAAGGAGCGGTATCACTGCGAATGGAATACCCAGGCTCAGAAACACCTGGCTGAGCACGAGCGCCCAGGTCGGCTCGATGCCTCCGCTGAGGATCACAAGCGCCGGGATCAACGTGACCGCCCGACGCGCGAGGAGCGGCACCCGGACCTTCAGCAACCCCGCCATGATCGTGGCGCCCGCGTAACAGCCGACAGACGTCGAAGCCAGGCCGGAGGCGAGCAGCCCAACCGCGAAGATCACGCCGATGACGGGTCCGAGCGCCGCGCTGATCGCCGCATGCGCGCCCTCGATGGTGTCGGTGCCGGCGACACCACTCAGGCTGGATGCCGCGAGCAGCAGCATCGCGATGTTCACGGCCCCCGCAATCGCTAGCGCTCCGAGCACGTCCCACCGGGTCACCCGCAGCAGCCGAGTCACCTGGGCGTCGTCCGTCTGGACTCCATGCCGATCGCGCACGAGCGAGGAGTGCAGGTAGATGGCATGGGGCATGACGGTCGCCCCGAGCATGCTCGCGGCGAGAAGCACGGTCTCTGCTCCGCCGAAGCGCGGAACCAGACCGGATGCGGCATCCGGCCAGCTCACAGAACTCACGGCGAGGCCGGAGACGAATCCAATCGCGATGATTGCGAGCAGGGCCATGATCACCCACTCGAACGCTCGCTGCCCGCTGCGGGATTGCACGGCCAGCAACGCCATCGAAACGATCCCGACGATGAGCCCGCCGACGAGCAGTGGCAGCCCGAAAAGCAGGTGGAGCGCGATCGCGCCACCGAGCACCTCGGCGATATCGGTCGCCGCGGCCACGAGTTCCGCCTGGACCCAGAACGCCCGGCGCCCGCGCCTGCTGAGTCGTTCACCGAGGTGCTCCGGCAGGCTCTTGCCCGTGACGAGCCCCAGCTTCGCCGATTGGTACTGCACGAGCACTGCCATTGCGTTCGCGACGACAAGAACCCACACCAGCAGATAACCGAACTTCGCACCCGCCGTGAGGTTGGCCGCGACGTTACCGGGGTCGACGTACGCAATCGCGGCAACGAACGCCGGACCGAGCAGGAAGAGCAGCCTCGCGCGAGCGCGCCGGGGCTTGTGGACTTGGCGCTCGGTCAGCTCCACAGGCATGTCCCCACCGATCCTCCGCCACTCCTGCGATCATTGATAAGACAAGTCTAATCAGATTGTTAGCCGCGTCTAATTCAGGGGCGCGCCTGCCACGGAGCCGGATGGCGACCTTGAGGCCCTGGTTCGGATGACGGGCCAGCACACGAATCACCCGTGTGCGGCGCACACTGGGTGCACTCCAACGGCTGGGCATCCGCGTCCGCGCCCGCCCGTTACGTGTGCGGCGGACAGCGCGCGCAATCCAACGGCCAGCCATCCGTCGTGTCTGCGCCCACCCGTCACGTGTGCGCCCGTTCGCGCGGGCGCAGACGCGACGGGTGGGCGCAG
>JAUZGC010000018.1 GCA_030840105.1 Microbacteriaceae bacterium | reverse complement strand
GACCTCCGATGACAGCAGCCACCGCGGGAATCGATTGTGCCTGGAACGCCTGTGTGAGCTGCGGGTTGGCATCCACGTCGACCTTGACGAGCACGAGGCGGCCGGCGTACTCCCCGACGAGCTTGTCGAGGATGGGCGAGAGCTGCTTGCACGGCTCGCACCACTCCGCCCATAGGTCGACAATGACGGGTACCGTCATCGACAGCTCGAGGAAATCACTGAAGTTCGCTTCGGTCCCGTCGAAGTACAGGCCGGGCAGTGGAACTCCGGATCCGCTCTCCGCGGCCGCGGCGGGCGCAGCCGAACGGTTCACGAGGGTGCTGAGGTCAACTGCGCCTCGCAGGCTCCCACCGGACGGTGTCACCTGGCTCATGGCACCTCCGTAGCGGAGACGAGACCCTGGGAGAACCCGAGCAGTGTGATCTTGGCCGTGGACTGCGCAGGAGGAACGTAGAAAAGAAGCTGGTAACCGTACGTTGACACGATGCCCTTCTTACTCGTTGTGAGACCGCTCAGTGCTGCGGCTGCCGCACCGGCACCGACCTCCGCACCGGCCTGGGCAACCTTCAGCGTCTCGGTCTCGTCAAGCTCGACCGACACGATTGCACCTGAATCATTCGTGGCCATGGCGATCGGCTGTTGCTTGCCGACGGCACTGGAGAAGGTCAGCGACGCCGTCGCCGGAACACTCGCGATTTTGCTTGCTTTGTAGTCGGCTCCGACCGCCGTACGTAGCGTATCGCCCTTCGCCTCGAACAACGAGAAGTCCTTGCTCTTGGCTCCATTGAGCAAAATGTCGCCGTATGCCGCGGCAATGTCCTCCGGCGGCAGGAGCAGGAGTTTGGAATCCGGCGGCACGAGGGTGGAGCCGATGCTGGCCGGAGCGAGATCAGGGACCTTCGCATCCGGCTCGAGCGACACCGCGTAGTTGACCATGTAGTTGTCGCGTGGGGTTTGCTGCACCAGCACAAGCGCAACGGGCGCCTGCTTGGGGTCACTCTTGTTCTGGATCACGGTCTCGACGATGCGGGGCCATACATTCGTGGCCTGAGGCAGGGTCGCCAGCAGCGTCGCTGCAGGGATCGGTGGCAGGGCAGGCTCGCTCGGAGTCTTCGCGCGAATCGCGTAATTCGCCGTGCGCAGCGCGAGCGCCGGGCCGGTGAAGCGCGCGGCGAGGGCGCCGGCATTCAGGGTTGTGTCCGCATCCGTCGTGACCGCGGAGATCTTGGCGACGATCTTCTGCAGCTGTGGCACCGTCACGTCTGGCGGAATCACGCCTGCCTGCGGATTGGGCGAGGCCGTCGCCCCAGGGGTCTGCGTCGCCGCGGGTGACGAAGAACTGGAGAAACTCGGCCAGTAGTCGGCCGAGCAGCCCGAGAGGACGAGGGCACTGATGATCACGGTTGGCACCGCGGCGACAGCCGAGCGACGAATGGAGCGACGCCCCTTGCTCGTCGACTCGAGTGCCCTGACCGGCTTGTACCTGGGCGACTTGGGCAGTCTGGGCATCTTCGGCCCGCTCCTGCGCGGACCACGCGACTTACGGAGGTTATAGAGCCCCCAAAGGTAGAGCCCGAGCCCGATCAACAAAAGGATGCCGCCACCCACGATGAGCGGCCCCGACCAGGGTGTCGACCCATTGAGCGGCCACACGAGGCGCACCGAGTTGGGTGCGGCGTGGGTGCCGTCGCTCGCAATGATGACGCTGATGTTGCTTGGCACGCTCATGCGGATCGTCCCGGCGTTCGCCCCGCTGAATTCTTCGAGCCACAGATCGGAGCCGGCCGGGTTCGTCGTTTCGGTCGTTCCGTCGGCCGGAGTCGCACTGTCCGTCGTGGATTTGGGCGTCACGATTGTGCTGGTCAGCGCATTCGTCGTCGCGTTGTACCGAATGCTTGCGTAGCGCGAGCTGCCAAGCCAGGCGATCACGTCAGCCGTGCGACCGTATGCGACGAATCGCTTGGATGCGCCGTTTACATACAACGTCTGCTGGCCAGGGTGCGCGTTGAGGACCTTGCCATCGATGACCGTGTACGGCTCTCCACCGGTAACGGTCGCCGTAGCCGACACCTGCGTCGGCGGCGCGAGAACCGTGCGCTGGGCGATGCCAACGCCGATCATGGCCGCGGCGACAACGAATGCCACAATGGCGAGTACGAAACGCACGTAAAACCCCTCCTGAGTTGCACATCCGCTCAACACCCGGCCGCGTGCGGCCGAACTGCCGGGTGCGGCCCGGAGCAACGAAAGCTGCTCTCACTCGGGTTGAGACCGCACCATCGGCCACGCACGCGGGGCCAGAATGGCAACAACAAAGACATTCCACGATACCGGACGTCCCTGAGAACACCCCCATCGTTGGCTTACAAGGTCCTCAGTGCGCCAGTGAACGCCCGTGCGTGCGGCACACAAGCCCGGGTGACTAAAATCGGATGGGCTTGCACGGCAGATCCTGCCGAGCCCAGGAACCAGGAGAAATTGTGGCTACCGACGAAGCAAACTTCACACAGGTGTTCCGCGGCTTCGACAAAGACGAAGTGGGCAAGGCCATCCAGGGCCTTCGTCGCGAGCTGATCAAGGCGAACACGCAGAGCGCGGACGCCGCAAAAGAGGTCAAGCGGCTGACGGCCCGCATCGACGAACTCAACGCGGAGATCGAAGAGGTCGGCAGCCCGACGTTCTCTGGCCTCGGCACCAAGCTCGAGAACACCCTGCGGGTCGCCGAAGAACAGTCCACCCGCCTCATTGCCCAGGCCGACATCGACGCGGAGAAGCTGCGCAGCAGCGTCACCGCCGAAGTGGAGAAGGTCAAGCGGGCCGCCGCCGAGCACGCCGAGCGTGTCCTGGCCGACGCCCGCACCCGCGCCGCGGCCACACTCGAGGATGCCACCGCGGAGGCGAACGAATTACTCGCGAAAGCGAACGCAGACAAGGAAACCCTTACGCAGGACGCCATGCGCGAGGCCGCAGCGATCCGTGGTGCCGTTGCGACGGAGGCCGCGGAGCTCCGGGCGACAAGCAGGCGCGAGGCCGCAGCACTGCGCGCCGAGGCCGACCGCGAGGCGGCCGAACTCAAAGTCGTCGCCACTCGCGACGCAGCCGCCGCCCGCGCCGAATCCGAGGGACTCACGCGCGAGGTCGAGCAGACCAGAGCCGAGGTCTCCCGCGAACTCGAGGCACAGCGGGCGGAACTCGCTACCGAGACCGAGCACGCGCGTACCACTCTGGCCGCAGAGATGGAGCAGGCCAGGATCGACCTCGAGACCGAAACGACCCAAACACGCATCACGCTCGAATCCGAGGCGAAGCAAGCCAGGGCAGACCTTGCGAACGAGACGGAAGCGGCGCGCCTTGCCCTGGCCGCCGAGACGGAACAGACCAGGATCACGCTCGCCAACGAGGCCGAGCAGACCAGGATCGCCCTGGCCACCGAGACGGAACAGACCAGGATCACGCTCGCCAGGGAGAGCGAAGAGACTCGCGCGATGCTCGCGAACGAAATCGAAGAGACACGGGCGCGACTCGCGAACGACGTCGAGCAGACGGAGACACAACTCGCGAACAAGGTCAACGAAACAGAGACACGGCTCGCGAACAAGGTCAAAGAAACTGAAGCGCGACTCGCGAACGAGGTCGAAAAGACAGAGGCGCGACTCGCGAGCGAGGTCGAGGAGACAGAAGCGCGACTCGCGAGCGACGTCGAGCAGACACGCATCACCCTCGCCAACGAATCCGAGCAGACACGGATCACCCTCGCCAACGAATCCGAACAGACACGGATCACCCTCGCCAACGAGTCAGAGCAGGCCAAGATCGCCCTGACCTCAGAGAACGAGCAGGCACGGGCTGACCTGGCCGCAGAGGTCGAGCAGGCGCGCGCCGACCTCGCCAACGAGATCGAACAGGCGAGAGCCGACCTCGCCAAGGAAAGCGACGAGACGCGGGCAACTCTCGCGAACCAGGTCGAACAGACCACTCTCGCGCTGGCCACGGAAGCCGACCAGGCGAGAGCCGACCTCACTCGCGAGGTCGACCAGGCCCGCGCGGACCTCTCCGCCGAGATCGACACGGCCCGTTCGGAGTTCGCACGCGAGAGCGAGGAAGCACGCGTGCGGCTCGCGGAAGAACTCGCGGCCGTGCGCAAGGAGGCATACGACGCAGCCGAGCTACAGGACCGCGAGAGTGAGCAGGCGCGGATCGACCTCGATATCGAGCTCAAGGCGCGTCGCGACGAGGCAGAAAAGGAACACCTCGCCTTGCACCAAGAGGCCGTCGCCCAGACTCAGAAGTACCTCGACGAGGCGCAGCAACAGTTGGCCGACGCGATCCGTCGCACCAATGACAAACGGCTTGAGGCTGACACCGTCGAGGCAGCTGCACGCTCGGATGCCAAAGCCGCGCGCAAACAGGCCGATGAGACCGCCGCAGAGATCCTCGGGAACGCGGAAGACCGCGCCAAGGCGATGATCGACGAGGCGGAACAACGCACCGCCAAGCTGGTGGCTGACGCCGAAGATCGTCTCTCCCAGATTAGGATCGAACGAGACGCCGTCGCCGGCTACTTCGAGAGCCTTCGTGGCGTGTTGCAGCAGGCGGAGAAGGTGACCGCAGACAAGAGCTGAGATCCGGCGACGGGGGGAACACCGAGTGAAGATTCAGAACGCGTTCCGATTGGGGCTCGTCGCGACTCTTGGCGTCGGTCTCGGCTGGTTGATCCTGACCTCGATCGTCAGCCTGTCGTCGATCCTCACCTATATCGGGGCTGCTCTCTTCATCGCGCTCGGGCTGGATCCTGCGGTGTCGTGGCTTGAGAAGCGCAGGTTCCCGCGCTGGTCGGCAATTGTCATCGTGCTCGTCGCCGTGCTTGGGGTCTTCGTGGGTCTCGTGTTTGCCGTGGTACCGATCATCACCGATCAGGTCGGTCAACTGGTTCAGGAAGTCCCCCGCATCGCGTCGTCCATTCAATCGCAGGATTGGGTCGGCACCCTCAACAAACAGTTCGGTTCGGCGAACGTGAAGCAAGTACTGGATAGCATTACCTCCTTCTTCACGGACCCCAAGAAGCTCACCGATCTCGCAGGCGGCATTCTTGCGGTGGGCTTCTCGATCATCAACGGATTCTTCGGAGCGATCATCGTCCTGATCCTGACGCTGTATTTCACGGCGTCACTGCATTCGATCAAGCGGAGCCTGTACCAGCTCGTCCCCGCCTCCAAGCGCGAGCGCTTTGCCGACCTGAGCGAACAGATCAGCCAGTCCGTTGGCCGCTACGTGATCGGCCAGGTCGCGCTCGCCTCCGTTAACGCCGTGCTGAGCTTCATCTTCCTGTCGATCATCCGGGCGCCCTTCCCCGCGGTGCTCGCCTTCGTGGCATTCCTGTTCTCGCTGATCCCACTCGTCGGCACGCTCTCGGGGTCTGTCATCATCGTCCTGGTGTGCCTCATCCCGGGTCTCGGGTCGCCTCTGACCGGGCTCGTCGCGGCCATTTACTACCTCACGTACATGCAGGTCGAGGCATACCTGTTGAGTCCGAACATCATGCGGCGTGCGGTCGCGGTGCCGGGCGCCGTTGTCGTAATCGCAGCCCTCGCCGGTGGTTCCCTGCTTGGAATCCTCGGAGCGCTGATCGCGATCCCGGTCGCAGCATCGATCCTGCTCATCATCAAGCAGGTCGTCATCCCCCGACAGAACGAACTCTAGAGCCGTCGCGCGGCGTCGCCCTTACCCTCCGAGCCACTCCGTCGGCAACGGAAGGGCCCCTGGGTTGACCCGCCCGACGATCTCGGTGAGAACACGCCGTGTCTGTGACTCCCCCACCCACAAGTGTTTGCCGCCCTGGACGGGAACGAGTTCGATGGTCGGCACGGGTGCGAACCGCTCGGCCGCTGCATCCGGTCGCAGGTAGTCGTCCAGCTCAGGGATCAGGGCAACGAGCCTGCGCTCGTCGCCCGACCAGGCACCGATTTGCTCCTGGGTCGCACGGTGCAGGGGCGGAGAGAGCAGGATCGCGCCGTCGATGGGAAACTCCCTGCCGTACATAATCGCGAGTTCCGTGCCGAACGACCAGCCGACGAGCCAGGGGTGCGGCAGGCCACGCTCGGCGACGAAGGCCATCGCGGCCTCGACGTCGTATCGCTCGGTCACACCGTCACCGAAACTGCCGTCGCTCGCGCCGCGTGGGGAATGGGTGCCGCGGGTATTGAAGCGCAACACGGCGATGTCGGCGAGGGCTGGCAGCCGCGCCGCCGCCTTGCGCAGGATGTGCGAGTCCATGAACCCGCCCGCCGTCGGCAACGGATGCAGCGTTACGAGTGTCGCGACCGGCTCACGATCGATCGGGAGAGCGAGTTCACCCACGAGCCGAAGCCCATCGTTCGTACGAAGCTCGATGTCTTCCCTGCGCGCCGGAAGCTCGACTCCCCCACGAATTTCGATGGGAGCAGTCATGAGGCGTGTGTCCTTCGCACTAACTGATCTTCCAGCAATGGGTGTGCCAGTGCCGCCTCGCCGCGATATCCGCGGCGTCGCCCATCAGGCCGTCCGCTCGCCACGTGACGAGGTGGGCGGTGCCAGGAAGCACCTCGAGTCCGCAGCCGGGGCACACATAGCTCTTGACCGCCTGCACTGCCGAAATCGGTTGCACGTTCCATGTGGCGCCCCTGCGCTGCTCGGTGCGGCGCCACCCGGCCATGATGCGGGAGAGATCGAAGTCCTCGTCCTCACCACTCGACCCGTTCCTGCGCCCTCCGGGTCGATTACTGCGCGGCATGGTTCCAGTCTAGAACGAGCGCCAGCGAGTGCTAAAGCACCGCGGTCTCGCATCCTTCACATCGTCGAAGCTCCACGGCGTAACGCCGAGGGGCTTAGTACCAGCCGGTGCTCTGCGAGTGGCCCCAGGCGCCACAGGGTGTGCCGTAGCGGCTGGTGATGTACCCGAGCCCCCATGTGATCTGAGTGGCCGGATTGGTCTGCCAGTCGGCGCCGACACTTGCCATCTTGCTTCCGGGCAGCGCCTGCGGAATGCCATACGCGCCGCTCGACTTGTTGAACGAATACACGTTCCAGCCCGATTCCCGGTTCCACAGGGAGACGAGGCAGTTGTACTGGTCTGTGCCCCAGCCACGAGCCTGGAGCATCTGCAGGGCGATCGCCTGCGCGGTACCCGGATTCGGGACGCCGGCAGCCGGAGCGCCCCCTCCGCCGTGTGCGGGGGCAGCGATCCTCTGAGGCGGTGGTGGTGGTGCCTTCACGGTGACGCCGTCGCGGATCACCGTCGCACCAGTCGAATTGACGGCAGCGATCGTCTGGATCGCCTGGTCACCGAAGCGTGAAGTGGCCACATTGAAGTTGGGGGCGGCCGTAGCGCCGGAGTACGGGTCGACAACGTTGACCAGGAGGAAACCGACTGCCGCCGTGAACGCGAACAACAGCTGGCTGACTTTGACTTTGGGGCGGCGAACGCGACGCATCGGCGGGGTGTGATCTCCCGCTGTTTGGGGTCGTCTGGCCACCACTCCAACCATCATGAGTCGGCTGGAGGGCACCCGTTCAGCTACTCGTCTACCCACGATCACAAAACCATAACGGAGATCGGACGATCACGCCAATGCATGCGGGCAGTCTCAGCGAACCGCCAGCATCACATCGGTCACGCTGTCGAGCAGCAAATCAACCTGAACTTCCTTGTATCCACCGCGCTGCGGGCGAAACATGACGGTGCGGACTTCGTCGATGCTCATGGGTTTGCCTTCCTGGAAATAGCGGAAGAGACGACCCGCGAAACGGTCCACATCGGCGCGATTGTAGCCGGAGGTCAGGATGCTCGTGCGGTCAAAGCGGTGGTTCTGGGGGCGGTCCAACCGGTTCAGGATGACCTGCGCTGTCGACCGCGCCTCCTGGTGCACGCCAGCCTCGCCCGCTCGTGCACGTGCGATTTCCCGCTCGCGCGATGCGAAGGCATCCTCGAGTCGCTCGAGCGCTGCATCCACATGCGTGGGCGAGAACCCGCCCTTCCGCATGGTGAAAGCGGTGCGGCGGATGTCTGCTGCCGTCAGGACGGCGACATCGTCACGATTCGCGTCGTACGCTCGCCTGGCTTCCTGGAGGAAGTCCTCAACCTGTTCGACGTCGTAACCGAGCTTGGACCTGCGGGTGCGGGGAAAGGTACTCACGAGCCCATTCTGCCAAAGGATTCATCTGAAAATCAGGAATAACGCGTACGCGGCCGCGGCCGAAGGCAAAATCGAGTCGAGTCGGTCCAGGAAACCGCCGTGTCCCGGCAGCCAGGAACTCATGTCCTTGATGCCCAAGTCGCGCTTGACGAGCGATTCGGCGAGGTCGCCGATGGTCGCCGTGAAAAGCAGGATGAGACCGAACGGGAACCCGAACCACCACGGTTCCCCGAGCATGAAGGTCGCCAGGAATACACCGGCGATCACGCTCGCCACCGCGGCACCGGCCAGGCCCTCCCACGTCTTCTTCGGGCTGATCGTCGGTGCCATCGGATGCCGCCCGAAGAGCAGTCCGCTGACGTACGCGCCCGTGTCGACAGCGATGACCGCGATCAGGAAGGCAAGCGTCCACCATTGGCCGCCATTCTCGGCCAGGAGCAGCACTGAGAAACTGCCGAGAAATGCGACATAGACCTGAATGAAGGCGCCCGCGCCGAGCTCGCGCCACATTTGCGCCGCCGGGACACGGCGGGCGGGGACAAGCGCCGACACAAGCCGCCACAACCAGACGAAGAGGATGCCGCCGCCAATGGCAATGAGTTGCCCGGCGGAGTGCCAGTAATACGCCGCCGGCACGACCGCCACCGCTCCGATCACGATCGGGATGCGTGGCACCAACCGGCCTGCCGCCCGCAGCGCCTGCGTGAGCTCGAATGCCGCAAACGTGATGGATGCGGCCCCAACGACCATGAACAGTTCTTTGATGACGATGAGGCTGAACAGCATGAGCAGCCCGAAACCGAGGCCGATGAGGATCGCCAGGATCAGGTTGCGCCCGGTGCGCGCTTCGATGCGCTCGCTCGTGGCATCCAGCTGCGCCCTGCGAACCTGCATCTGGCGCTCGATGTCAGCGCGAGTGGCATGCACTTGGCGCTCGATATCGGCGCGCGTGGCCTTGACCTGCGCCTTGAACTCAGCGCGGCCCCGGCGGCCGGATGGCGGGATTCCCGGATCGTCGGAAGATCCTTGCGACATAGCGGTGATGCCCCTAGACCTCGAGGAGTTCTACTTCCTTGCGCTTGAGCGCCTCGTCGACGGCGTCGACGTGCGCCTTGGTGACCTGCTCGAGCTCCTTTTCCCCGCGCGCGACGTCATCGTCCCCCACCTCGCTCTTGAGCGCGTCGAGGTCATCCTTGGCCTTGCGACGGATGTTTCGGATCGCGACCTTGGCATCCTCACCCTTGCCGCGAACGATCTTCACGAACTCGCGACGGCGTTCCTCGGTGAGCTCGGGCAGTGTGACGCGGACGATCTCGCCGTCGTTGCCCACGTTCGCACCGAGATTCGGGGTGTTGACGATCGCCTTCTCGATCTCCTTCAGGGCCGACTTGTCGTACGGCGTCACGAGGAGTGTGCGTGCCTCAGGGTTCTGCAGCGAAGCGAGCTGGGCGAGCGGAGTCGGTGACCCGTAGTAGTCGACCAGGATCTTCTGGAACAGCTGTGGGTTGGCGCGCCCGGTGCGAACCGTCCCAAAGTCATCTTTTGCGGCCTCGACGGTCTTGCTCATGCGCGCAGTCGCATCGGAAATCACATCCGCGATCACGGTCACTCCTTAATATTGGGCGTCAGCCCAGTTTAGTAATACCTCTAATGGTGCTCGCGCAGGCGGGACCTAGGCGCTGACGAGTGTTCCGATCCGTTCACCGCGAATAGCGGCGGCCACGTTGCCGACCGGGTGCATGCCGAAAACGACCATGGGCATCCGGTTGTCCATGCAGAGGCTGAATGCTGTGGAATCAACGACCTTGAGACCCTGGACGAGCGCCTCCTGATACGTGATCTCGTGGATCTTGGTGGCCGACTGGTCGGTGCGCGGGTCTGCTGAGTACACGCCATCCACACCGTTCTTGGCGACCAGAACGACATCGGCTCCGATCTCGAGCGCGCGCTGGGCGGCGACGGTGTCCGTGGAGAAATAGGGCAGGCCTGCACCTGCACCGAAGATCACCACGCGGCCTTTCTCGAGGTGCCGCTCCGCCCGTCGCGGAATGTATGGCTCCGCGACCTGGGTCATCGAGATGGCCGACTGCACGCGCGTCGCCGCGCCGGCCTGCTCCAGGAAATCCTGCAGAGCAAGTGCGTTCATGACCGTGCCGAGCATGCCCATGTAGTCCGCGCGCCCACGATCCATGCCGCGCTGCGAGAGTTCTGCGCCACGGAAGAAGTTGCCCCCTCCGACGACGACCGCAACCTCGACCTCGGTCGCCGCCTCGGCGATCTCGCGGGCGAGGGAACCGACCACATCGGGATTGACACCCAAGGCGCCTCCGCCGAAGGCTTCACCGGAGAGCTTGAGAAGGACCCTGCGCCTCTTGGGGGATTCCGACATGCGTTCCTACGTCCTTCCGTTGCGATCTCGTCTAAAACTACTGCGTGGCGCCGTGCACGCAGAATGCATGCCGCCATGCAGACAGAAAAGGAGTCCGGATCGCTCCCGCGACCCGGACTCCTTCATGATCCTGTTAGGCGCCGACCTTGAATCGGGCGAAGCCCGACACGGTGAGACCGGCATCCTTGAGAACCGAGCTGATGACCAGCTTGTTGTCCTTGGCGTAGTCCTGCTCGAGCAGGGCGACCTGCTTGAAGTATGCGCCGAGGCGACCCTCGATGATCTTCGGGAGCGCAGCCTCTGGCTTGCCCTCGTTGCGCGAGATCTCCTCGACGATTCGACGCTCGTTCTCGACGGCCTCGGTGGGGACGTCCTCGCGGGCGAGGAATTCCGGGTTGGCGAAGGAGATGTGCTGCGCGATGCTGCGAGCCGTCTCTGCGTCACTGCCGGCGTACCCGACGACGACACCCACCTGCGGAGGCAGGTCCTTGGAGGTCTTGTGCAGGTAGATAGCGAAGCTCTCGCCCGAGACGACCGCGATGCGACGCAGCTCGATCTTCTCACCGAGGATCGCAGCCTCATCGTTGATCAGGTCAACGACCGTCTTGCCGTCAGCCGGGGCAGCGAGGCCCTCGTCGACCGTGGTCGCACCTGCGGCCACAACCGCCTCGAGCACCTTGTCAGCCAGGGCGATGAACTTCTCGCCCTTCGCGACGAAGTCGGTCTCGCACGCGAGCTCGATGAGCGTCGCGGTTCCACCGTTCTCCTTCGCGGCGACCAGGCCTTCGCTCGTGGACCGGTCGGCGCGCTTGGCATTGCCCTTTGCACCCTTCAGCCGCAGGATCTCCGTGGCCTTCTCGAGGTCGCCGTCTGCCTCGACCAGAGCGTTCTTGGTGTCGACCATGCCCGTGCCGAGCTGCTCGCGCAGGGCTTTGACGTCAGCAACGCTGAAATTTGCCATGTGTTTCGAACCTCGTCTCGTACGTTACTTGTTGTCTGCGTCGGTCGCTGCGGCAGCATCTGCCTCTGCGACAACCGGAGCGGCCTGCTCGGCGATGACCTCTTCGGCTTCGACCTTGGCCTCGGCCAGGTCAGCAACCTTCTCGGTCTCGGCGCTCGACTGGGCCGGGGTGGCATCCTCGGATGCCTGCAGCACCTCGAGCTCCCACTCGGCCAGCGGCTCAGCAGGCTCCGCGCCCTCTTCGGGCTTCTGGTGGCGCTGGATCAGGCCCTCGGCAGCGGCATCCGCGACAATGCGCGTGAGCAGGCCGACCGAACGGATCGCGTCGTCGTTACCCGGGATCGGGTACTGGACCTCGTCGGGGTCGCAGTTCGTGTCGAGGATGCCGATGACCGGGATGCCCAGCTTCTTGGCTTCGTCGATTGCGAGGTGCTCTTTCTTGGTGTCGACCACCCAAAGCGCGCTCGGCGTCTTCGTCAGGTTGCGGATACCGCCAAGCGACTTGTGCAGCTTGTCGAGCTCGCGCTTCTTGATGAGCAGTTCCTTCTTGGTGAAGCCGCTCGTGGTGCCCTCGAAGTCGAGCTCCTCGAGCTCCTTCATGCGCGCCAGACGCTTGGAGACCGTCTGGAAGTTGGTGAGCAGACCGCCGAGCCAACGCTGGTTGACGTATGGCTGGCCGACGCGGGTCGCCTGCTCGGCGATGGCGTTCTGGGCCTGTTTCTTGGTGCCGACAAAGAGGATCGTGCCACCGTGGGCAACGGTCTCACGCACGAACTCGTACGTCTTGTCGATGTAGGCCAGCGACTGCTGGAGATCGATGATGTAGCTGCCGGAACGCTCGGTCAAGATGAAGCGCTTCATCTTCGGGTTCCAACGGCGGGTCTGGTGCCCGAAGTGCACGCCGCTGTCGAGCAGCTGGCGCATGGTTACGACGGCCATTGCCGTACTCCTGTTCCGACACCCGCCAGCGTGAAGCCGAGCGGATGCCAATCGGTTATCTGCAACGATCGGATGATCGCCACTCCTGGTGCCCGGCACACGTCCGCCCCCTGCCGGTTTTCGGCGGGAGACCGTTGGATGTGACGCCCGAGTGGGCACGCGTAGTCACCCCGACAAGCGAGGTGCAGCAAGAAGCTTATCACCCGTCCGGCCGGGTGATCGCTGCGTCGGCATCGCGATCAGGTGCCCCTGCACTGGTCGCCTTGGGCAGAGTTCTGCGCGGAGTCGGCCGGCGGATGCCTCAGCGTTCCTGCCCGCCATCACACTGGTCGGATGACACGCGCGAAAAGGATCGGCTGGCGCGCGATGGGGGTCGTCGTTGCCACGCTCGCACTCGTCACGATGCCGTCAACGCCCGCGGTCGGTGGCGCGGCACCGCCAGCCGAATCGAGGCAGCTGACCGCGCGCTCCTGGACGTGGCCGGTCGCCCCTCCCTGGCGCGTCACGAGGGCCTTCGAGGCGCCGGCCACGCGCTTTTCCGCGGGCCACCGCGGCATCGACCTTGCGGCGAACCCCGGCGACCCGGTCCTGGCGCCAACCGACGGCGTTGTCTCGTTCGTGGGTCGGGTGGTTGACCGGGGAGTCGTGTCCCTCGCGCATGCCGGCGATCTCTTGTCGAGCTTCGAGCCCGTCGAATCCTCTCTCGTGGCCGGCCAGGAGGTTCGTAAAGGCGAGCCGATCGGCATCCTCGGAGCAGGTGGGCACTGCGATGGGGCGTGCCTGCACTTCGGTGTGCGGCTGCACGGCGAGTACGTCTCGCCCCTGCTCTATCTCGGCGGCCTGCCCAGAGCCGTGCTGCTGCCTCTGCGCTGAGGTCAGGCGCGCGGATGGGCGTTGCGGTAGCTTTCCTTGAGCCGTTCGGCCGAGACGTGCGTGTAGATCTGGGTCGTGCCCAGGCTCGCGTGACCGAGCAGCTCTTGCACCGCCCGCAGGTCCGCTCCCCCATCGAGCAGGTGCGTCGCGGCCGTGTGCCGCAGGGCGTGCGGCCCGGCCGGCCCTCCGCCTGGCACCTCGGCAAGCAGGGACGCGACGAGCTGGTACACCGAGCGCGTACCCAGGCGGCGCCCCCGTAAGCCCACGAAGAGGGCGTGGTCGGTATCGGCCGCTATGTGTGACGGCACACGGGAAGCCGCACCCTTATCCGCGTCGGCCGAGGCAGCTGCCGCAACGAGCGCGGGGCGAGCGACGCGAAGGTAGTCGACCAGCGCGGACTGTGCCGGAACGCCGAACGGGACGACCCGCTCTTTCGACCCCTTACCGAGAACCCGCACCGTGAGCCGATCAAGGTCCACGTCGCTGCGATCGAGTCCGGTGAGCTCCGAGACCCGCAATGCGGACGCGTACAGCAGCTCAATGACCGCCAGGTCCCGAAGCGCGATCGGATCCCGCTCTCGCGCGCGATCGATGAGCCCGTTGAGGATTTCGTCCATCAGCGGTCGCGTGATCACGCGCGGGAGGGTGCGGTCGGGGCGCGGTGCGCGCAAGCGGGCCGCGGCATCCGTGGTCGTGGTTGCGTTGCGTGCGAGCCAGGCGCTGAAGCTCTTGGCCGCCGCCGAGCGGCGCGCGAGCGTCGCCTTGGCGAGCCCGGCCTGGGACCCGGCCCACAGCCAATCCCGCAGCACGTCGAGCGTGATCTCGTCGACCGCGGAGATGCCCCTGGCCTGCGCGAAGGCCCGCAGTGCCGCCAGGTCCGAACCGTATGAACGGACGGTGTGTCGCGAGAACCCTCGTTCGACCGTGAGGTACGTCACGAATTCGTCGATCGAGCGCTCCAGTTCCACGCCTCTAGCTTCGTCCTCCGACGGCGCAACGCGGCAGCGACGCTCCGGTCCGGTCCGGTCCGGTCCGGTGTGTTACTCGTCGCGTTCGTTAATCGCTCGGTGCGAACCGCGAGAAGGCATCGATGCGACCCTCGCGGTCGAGGCCCTCCAGCCTGGCCAGGAATGCCTCGTCGAATCGCGTCACGACCTCGGCATCGGTGATCGGGATCACGGAATGCACGAGTTGGTCGGCGTGAACCTGGATGAGGATGAATGACTGCCCGCCCGCGATGCCTTCGAGTTGCCGTGCTGGCGCGCTGAGATCCATCGTGTAACACGTCGCCGCGGCAACGGACACGGGGATTCCGGCGAAGAACCCCGTCGTCGTGTAGTGGAGATGGCCGCCCAGGATCGCCCGGACATCGCTCCCCGCCAACACCTCGGCGAGCCGCTCCTGCTGCTGCAGCTCGAGAATCGTCATGAGTGGCAGCGGGGTCGGAATGGGCGGATGATGCAGCGCCACGATCGTTCCGTGCGGCGCCGGCTGACTCAGTTCATTCCGCAACCAGTCGAGCTGCCTCTCCTCAAGTGCACCGTGGTGGAACCCAGGAACACTCGAGTCGAGCGCGATGATGCGAAGTCCGTTGACCACGACGACCCGGTCGACCGGCTCAGTCGACGGGGACTCATCCAGGAGCCCGGCGCGAAATCGACCCCGCTCATCATGGTTGCCCATGACCCACACGAGCTGCGCGCCTGTCTTCTCGGCAAGCGGCTCGAGGAGCGCGCGGACCCTGTCGTATGCGTCGGCCTCACCGCGATCCGCGATGTCTCCGGTCAGCACGATCGCGTCCGGGTGAATGCCGGAACGGTCAAGCTGGCGCATCGCGCGCGCCAGCGTCGAGTCCGTGTCAACCCGGCCATACAGTCGCGCACCATCCGCGAGGAAATGCGTGTCGCTGACATGAACGAGGACATGTCCAGGCTCCGGATACTGCCCCATCTGCACGCCCACTGCCGCTCCCTTCTGCGTCCTCCCAGAGTACGGACACAGACTACGGCGAACCACCGATGGCGACCATCATCCGCCTGTCACGACCTGGCGACCATCATCATCTGCGTGTCACGATCACCCAGCCTTTCTCTCGTTCTCGCGCGGCGCCCTCGAGCGCCAGGGTGCCAAGCACCGCTTCGACGGACGAGACGGTCATGCCGGCCCGGTTCGCGATGTCGGCGACGGATCGGGCGCTCCTCTGGCTGAGAGCATCCCGCACGCGGGTTTCATCCGCACTGCGGCGCTCTTCGCCGACGTCGTGCGGATCGGGGGCCACACCGTGCCCGGCCGGCCCACCGGCGAGCTCTGCCATCTCGGCAGCATTCGTAACGCAGATCGCACCGTAATCGCGGATCAGCCGGTGGCATCCTGCCGACGTCGGTGAGGTGACGGGACCTGGCACCGCCCCAAGGGGCCGCCCAAGCGCCGCGGCATGACCTGCGGTGTTAAGCGAGCCCGAGCGCCACCCCGCCTCGAGGACGATCGTTGCCTGGCTCGCCGCTGCGATGAGGCGGTTGCGCTGCAGGAAGCGCCACCGGGTCGGCGCCGCCCCGCATGGCAGCTCCGAGAGGACGGCCCCGGTTTCGACGATACGACCGAGCAACGCGTCGTGCCCGCTCGGATAGAACCGGTCGACGCCGCCAGCGAGGACGGCGATCGTCAGGCCGCGACTTGCGAGCGCGGCGCGGTGGGCCATCCCGTCGATGCCGTACGCGGCGCCCGACACAATGGCGAACCCGCGATCGACGAGCCCGGCCGCGGCCTCCATGGCCACATGCTCGCCATATCCCGTCGACGCTCTGGCGCCCACCAGCGAGATTGATCGCTCCGTCGCAGCGCACGCCTCAATCTGACCGCGACACCACAGGGCGATCGGGGCATGTACGCCGAGATCCTCGAGCCCGCCCGGCCAGCACGGATCACCTGGCGTCAGCAAGCGCGCCTCGACGTGTGCCGCCTGCTCGATGGCACGAACGACGGTCACGGAGAGCAGGCGCGGCAGCCACCGTAGGAGGGCATCGGGCACGGTGTCCGTAAGGGCGTCGGATGCAGCCGCGTCGACCTCACGAACTGCCTCGATGATTCGTTCCTGCGGCCACTTGTCGATCACAGCCGTCAGCGCTTCCGCGGCGCCAAGCGCGCCAACCAGACGGCCGGCATCCCCGTCACCTGGCTCGGCGATGGTGGACCAGGCGGCGCGCGCAAACCGATCGGAGACGCCAGCGGTTTCGGCAGCATCCGAGACGCCAGCGATATCCGCCGCATCCGCGGCACCTGCCGCGAGCAGCCATGCACCGGGTTGGCCAGCCGTGCTCACACGCCCGACGAGTTCGCGCACCCGACCTGGATCGAGACCAAAGATGCTCACGGTGTCATTCCCCTTCGTAGGTAAAGTGCCTTCCCGATGTGCTCAGCGGTAGGGTGTGCCGCCCCATCGATATCGGCCACGGTCCACGCCAGGCGGAGCACGCGGTCGTATCCCCGCATCGTCAGCCCGCCTCGTTCGAGCGCACGATCGAGTGACGCGGTCGTCGCGCGCCCGAGTGCGCGCTTCGGGCTCCGGAGCCAGGCTCCGGGAACCTGACCGTTCAGGCTCCACGGCGTCAGTCGCAGGCGTTCCGCCGCAGCAGCGCGAGCCGACACGACTCGCGCCCTGGCTCCGGCGCTCGTGAGCCGTTGATCGTCATTCGCCAGGCGGAGTTGAGCGGTCGTGATCCGACGCAGCCACAATTGGATGTCGATCCGGTCACGGAGCGGTCCGGACACCCGCGCGAGATAACGACGCCGCACAATCGGAGTGCATGTGCACTCGGAGTCCGCCGCGCCATATTGCCCACACGGACACGGGTTCGCCGCCATCACGAGCTGGAACCGCCCGGGAAAATGCGCGACGGCGTTGGCTCGATGGATGCTGATCAGGCCGGACTCGAGTGGCTGTCGGAGCACATCGAGGACAGAGGACGCGAACTCCGGCGCTTCGTCCAGGAAGAGTATTCCGTGCGAGGCTCGCGCCGCCGCGCCCGGCCGAATGTAGCTGCTGCCACCACCAACCATCGCCGCGGCGGTCGCGGTGTGGTGCGGCGCCTCGAGGGGTGGCCGGCGCACGAGTGCCGCTCCAACCGGGCGACCGGAGAGGGACCGCAGGGATGTTGCCTCCAGGGCCGCCGCACCATCGAGGTCGGGCAGGATCCCGGGTAATCGCGCCGCGAGCATGGTCTTGCCCGCACCGGGCGGGCCGAGGAGAAACATGTGGTGGCCACCGGATGCGGCGACCAGCATGGCTTCGATCGCCTCCTCGTTGCCGACGATATCGGCCAGGTCGAGTCCGTCATCCTCCTGGTCTTCTTGCATCGGCAGCTCGATCGCCTCGACCGGGATCGGGTCATACTCGCCGCCGTGCCAGATCGCCGCGTCCCGCAGCGAAACGACCGGTATTACCGTCATCCCCGGCACAAGACTCGCCTCGTCGGCATTGCCTGCGGGGACCATGATGCGGGTCAGGCCGGCTCGGGAGGCGGCGAGGACGGCAGGCAGGACTCCGGCGACCGGCCGCAGTCGCCCGTCGAGCCCGAGCTCTCCCAGGTGGATTACGGATGCCACCGAATCGCGGGACACGTCGCCTGCTGCAGCGAGGCTCGCCATCGCAATGGCGAGATCAAAGCCTGAGCCATGTTTGGGCAGGGCTGCAGGAGACAGGTTGATCGTGAGCTTGCGCCCGGTCAGGGGGCAGCCCGAATTTGCTGCGGCGGCACGCACCCGGTCTCGTGCCTCCGCGAGTGCGGTGTCTGGCAGGCCGATGAGGACGAAGGCGGGCAGGCCATTGGCGATGTCCGCCTCAATCTCGACGACCGCGCCGCTGAGGCCAAGCAGGGCGATGGAGAGGGTACGACCGACCGTCATCAGAAGACGCCCTGAAGGTGCTCGATGACAGCCGGTTCATCGTGCGGGGCAACCACGGCTATCGCGTCGATGCGGATCCGCCGCGGCGCGGTGGCCTGTTGCTCACACCAAGCGGCGGCAAGGCGGCGCAGTCTGGCCAGCTTGCTCACCGTGATCGCCTCGAACGGATGCCCGAATGCCACCGACGAGCGCGTCTTGACCTCGACGAAGACGGTCTCACCGCCCCGCTCGGCCACGACGTCGATCTCGCCCTGGCTGCAGCGCCAGTTGCGTTCGATAACGCGATAACCGTTCGCCTCCAGGAAGCGGGCAGCGAGGAACTCGCCCTGCCTGCCGAGGGTGTCCTTCGCCGCCATCTCTGCCTCCCACCACCGAGCGTGGCGCAGGCACAACGGGCCCAGAGGCGCGACGAAGCGATCTGTTGGAAAGACCAGGGAGCGAGGACCCGTGCAGGGGCGCTACAACCTACTCGTCGAGGGCGAGTTCCTTGGGCAGCTCAAAGTCCTTACTCGAGAGCTCCTCAATGTTGACGTCCTTGAACGTCAGCACGCGCACGGACTTCACGAAGCGGTCGGAACGGTAGACGTCCCACACCCACACGTCGCTCATCGTGAGCTCAAAGTAGAAGTCGTGCTCTGTGTCGCGGCGCACGAAATCCACCTCATTGGCGAGGTAAAACCGTCGCTCGGTCTCGATCACGTACTTGAACTGTGCGACGACATCGCGATACTCGCGATACAAAGCCAGCTCGACCTCACGGTCGTAGTCGTCGAACTCGTCTTCATCCATCGTTCGTCAATTCTATGCCGGTTGCGTAAGGGGTGCAGAGCTCTTCAACCAGCTCCTGCGGTGGAAGTCGCTCGGGCCAAGTTCGGCGATCGCCGCGAGGTGCTCCGCGCTGCCATATCCCTTATTCCCGGCCCAGCCGTAGCCGGGAGTCACAACGTCGCGCTCGATCATCAGCCGGTCCCTGTGCACCTTTGCGATGACCGCTGCGGCGGACACGGATGCGCAGTCCCGGTCCGCCTTGATCCTCGTCACGACCTCAAGCTTGCCCGTGAGGGCGGGGTTCAGCCAGTCGTGGTGCCCGTCGAGCAGTACGGTGCTGGCGAGGATGTCCGCCCCCTGCTCGTGCAGGAGCGCGAGCGCTCGCTTGCCAGCAAGCCCAAGGCACGCAGTGATCCCCAACGAGTCGACCTCGTCCGCCGACGCCAAGCCGACGGCCGAATACTTCACCCACTCCACGCACAGCGGGGCGAGAGCCTCACGGCGTGGCTCGCTCAGCAGCTTGGAATCGCGCAAGCCTGCCGGGATCGGGCCGACCGCAGCGTCCACGAGCGCCATGCCAACGGCCACAGGGCCGGCAAGCGCACCCCGGCCGACTTCGTCGCATCCGATGATCCATCGAACGCCGGTCTCGTGCAGCGAACGCTCAACGTCGAGAGTCGGCTCTGCAACCACTATTTCTGACCTGCCTGGACTCCGCTGAAGACCGTCGGATAGTTGTCGAGCCAGGTCCAGTGGCTGACCGGCCAGCTGATCACGAGCGCACGGCCCACGACATCCGAGATCGGAACGAAACCATTACCCGGCTTGTCCCTGTTGTAGCGGGAATCCGCCGAGTTGTACCGGTTGTCCCCCATCACCCACAGCGATCCTCGCGGCACCGTCACATTGAACGAGATCGCGGATACCGCCTGCGCACCGGCGGGCAGCACCACGTATGGTTCGTTCAATGGGACCCCGTTGACACTCATCTGCCCGAGCGCGTTGCAACACGTCACGTGGTCACCTGGGAGCCCGATCACGCGCTTGATCAAGTGGTCGTTGCTGTCCGGCGCGGACAATCCAACGAACGACAGTGCGCCATCGACCGCCGCGGCCAGCGGGTTCTGCGCCGGCGGCAGGCTCGGTGGCAGCCATCCGCCCGGATCGCGGAAGACGACGACGTCGCCGCGCTGGATGGGGATGAGCGAGGGCTCGAGCTCGTTGACGATGATCCGGTCATTGACGTGGAGCGTATCCATCATCGATTCGGACGGGATGTAGAACGACCGCACCAGGAAGGTCTTGATGAGGAAGGAGACGAGCACCGCAACGACAAAGATCACGAGGATGTCGCGAATGAACAGCTTCACACTGCGCTGTCTTCTGCGCCTGCTGATCTCCACGCGGTCTGACCGAGTGGGCAAAGTATCGTCCGTCATTTAACCGCCTGAGCTCCCGACCCAGTTTATGGGATCGGGAGCTCAGGATTGACCGAAAGGGTCTGAGAGTCGCTTCAGCGTCTAGCTTTCGCGCTTCTCCTTGATCTTGGCCTTCTTGCCGCGCAGGTCGCGCAGGTAGTACAGCTTGGCGCGACGGACGTCACCGCGCGTGACGATCTCGATGTGGTCGATGACCGGCGAGTGCACCGGGAAGGTACGCTCGACGCCGACCTGGAAGCTGACCTTACGAACGGTGAAGGTCTCGCGCACGCCCTCACCGGAACGGCCGATGACGACGCCCTGGAAGACCTGGATACGAGAGCGGGTACCCTCAACGATGTTGACGTGAACCCTCACGGTGTCACCGGCACGGAAGTCCGGGATGTCCTGCTTGAGGGAGGCGGCATCCAACTGGTCAAGAATGTGCATTGTTCTTCGCTCTCTGTACCCGCCACAGGTCGAGGACGGACTCGGGTTTTTCCGCGTGCTACACGTCAGAAAACCATGGATTGTTAGGTTGAGGATGCCTGCGATGACTGCTGGCTCCCCTGTGGCAGAGCCCGGCCGCGGCACAAATGACAATTCTGTCATGAATTGGCGCGCTTTGCCAAAGCTAGTCGCGCTGCTCCTCCACGACGATCACGCGGCCGTCCGCACCGCCGCCGCCGGGATGCCGAACCGCGCGGGGCTGGGCCGCCTGCTGGTATGCATCGAGGGTGCTCCTGAGCCGTCGACTGGTCTCGGCGAGGAGCTCGCGAAGCGAGAGCCAGAAGGCGGCGAGGCCGATCAGAATGCCGACGACGGCGACCCCGCCCGCGCCGGGCCCGTAAAACCCGAACACGACGATGGATGCGTGCCACGCGGCGAGCAGGCCGACATCCGTCCACGAGACGGCCGTCGACTCGCGCACGCTCTTGCGTGCGTAGATGATGCCCCCGATCGCAAGCATCGCGAGAAAAAGGATGGGAGCCGCGACGAGAAGTCCGAGGAAGGACCATCCCCCTGAGCCGAAGAATCCCCAGCCGACCAGCAGCCAGAGCGGAAGCACGATTGCGGCCGGGAACTGCCACCAATAGAACGCCCGACGAAGGATCATGCCCCCAGCCTAGGCACCATCCGACGCAAGATGGCTGGGCGTTCGCTCAGGGCGCGCTGTCCTCGCTTGCACCCTCGGATGGCAGCAGGTCGGGGCGCACGCGGCGGGTGCGCTCGAGTTGCTGTTCGTGACGCCAGGCGGCGATCACACCGTGGTTTCCGCTCAGGAGAACGGGCGGAACCTCATGCCCGCGCCATTCGGCCGGCTTCGTGTAGCTCGGGTACTCGAGCAAGCCGTCTTCGTGGGATTCCTGCACAAGGCTTTCGGGGTTTCCGACGACGCCGGGGATCAGCCGCCCGATCGCCTCGATCATGGCCATGACGGCGACCTCGCCGCCATTCAGCACGTAGTCGCCGAGGCTCACGAGACGAACCCTCGCGCGCGCGGCGGTGTCGTCGAAGACGCGCTGGTCGATTCCCTCGTAGCGACCGCATCCGAAGATCAGGTGCTGTTCGGTGGCGAGCCTGCGCGCCATCGCCTGCGTGAAGACTTCGCCGGCCGGAGAGGGGAAGATCACGAGCGGGGTGTGCGCATCCGCATGGTCGGTCGTGCGCTCGTCAGGGGTGTCGTCGCCCGGTCGAAGGATGCCGTCAAGCGCCTCTCCCCACGGCTCCGGCTTCATGACCATGCCTGCGCCACCGCCGTACGGGGTGTCGTCGACGGTGCGGTGCCGGTCGTGCGTGTAGTCGCGCAGATTGTGCACACCCAGGTCGATCAGGCCGGTCTGGCGAGCCTTGCCGAGCAGGGAGATGTCGAGCACATCGAAGAACTCCGGGAAGATCGTGACGATGTCGATGCGCATGGAGGGAATTCTCCTACACTCGGGGGTTGGCCGGGGACTAGAGGGAGGCGTCCGGGGGCTCGGCGTCCGAAGGCTCATCGTCCGGGAGCTCCTCGAGCAGGCCGGGAGGCGGAGTGAGGGTCACGGTTCCCGCCTCGATGTCGACGGACGGCACGATGGCCTTGACGAATGGCACGAGCACCTCGCCGTGATCCGTCGCGATGGCGAGCAGATCCTGAGCAGGAAGGTGATCGACGCGCGCGATCAGTCCGACGACCTCACCATCGCGAAGAGCCTTGAGCCCCACGAGCTGGTGGTCGTACCAGGCGTCTTCTTCCTCGGGAAGTTCGGCCGGATCCTGGTTGACCCAGAGAATCGCCTTGATCAGCGTCTCGGCCTCTGAGCGGTCGTCGACGCCCTTGAAGAACCCGACGGGATGCCCGTTGTACCAGCGCAGTTCGGCCAGCTCGAGGGTCTTACCGTGCCACTTGGACCCGGTGGGAACCTGGAGAGTGAACACGGACCCCGGAGTAAACCGTTGCTCCGGGGTGTCCGTGTACAGCTCGAGCTTGATCGCACCCTTGAGGCCATGAGCCTTGGTGAGGCGACCGACCCGCAGTTGGGTCTCTGCCGACTTCTTCGGGTCCACCTTAGAAATCGGTGTCGACGACGTCGACGCGTACGCGGCGGCCGTCGGCGAGAGCGGTCACGAGCGTGCGCAACGCCTTCGCGGTGCGCCCGGCACGACCGATGACCCTGCCGAGGTCCTCGGGGTTCACACGAACCTCGAGGACCTCACCGCGGGGG
>JAUZGC010000287.1 GCA_030840105.1 Microbacteriaceae bacterium | reverse complement strand
TGTGGAATTACAACAACCCACGCGACAAGGCAATTGCAGCGCTGGCGACCGCAAACAGTCCGGCGCGGGGAGACATGTTTGTTTCGGATCCATGCATCGACCCGTTGGAGTTCAAGCTCGTTTCTGGACAGCCTGAGGCCTTCTACAACGCGGGTATGGCGTGGCCGAAAAATCAGCCGGCCGTCCAGCACGTGATGGTGGATCGCGCCAAGGGTCTCCTCATCGCCGCCGACGCGCAGAGGGCAGGCGTGACGCGTGTCATTACCGACAGCGCATGTACGACCGCGAATTGGCCCATGCAGTACGGCTCCGAGCTCACCCTCCTCGGAACGCGCCATTACGACCTGAACGGCGTACAACAGTCGATCTCTGTGTGGAAAATCGGCTGATTCGTCGGCACGCGCCATTCGGTATCCCGGAGCGGGAACCGATAGGTGTGCAGGAAGCTAGGCGGGGGAACGCACGCTTCCCCGGTCGTGCTCGACCATTGCGGCAACGATGGATTCGAACGTCTTGGTCGGTTTCCAGCCGAAGCGTTCACGCATCCTGCTCGAGTCACCGCGAAGATCGGGCGCATCAGCCGGGCGGATCAGCGCGGGGTCCACTGTGACGTACGATTCCCAATCGGTGACGCCGATGGCCGAGAACGCCGCTGCGACGAATTCTGCGATGGAGTGTGATTCGCCTGTGGCGATCACATAGTTGTCGGGTTGGTTACCGGCCGCGACTTCGGCGATCGCGTTCGCATAATCCGGGGCCCAACCCCAATCGCGTCGGACGCTCAGATCGCCGAGTGTCAGACGATCCTGAAGCCCGGCTTCGATTCGAGCGACACCGGCGGTGATCTTGCGAGTGACGAACGTTTCGGGTCGCCTGGGCGACTCGTGGTTATACAGGATGCAACTGGACGCCGCCGCGCCAAGTGCACGATAGACCGCCGTCAGATGGTGCGCGTAGGCCTTCGCCGCTCCGTAAGGATTGAGGGGCGCCACCGGCGTGCTCTCGTTCTGCGGGGCGATACTCGGCGATCCGAAGATTTCCGCGCTTGAGGCCTGGACGAAAGAGATCGCCTTGCCCGTCAGCTCACTCCGGCGTAACACCACATCAAGTAGCGCTGCGACCGCGAGACCGTTGATGCGCGCCGTCAGGAGCGGCTCCTTCCAGCTCTGTGCTACCGAGCTGAGGGCGGCGAGGTTGATCACGCTATCGGGACCGACGGCTTCCACGATGTCCCTGAGTGATTCGGGCTCCGACAGGTCGCCCACATGCGGGGTGGCGCCTGCCGGCAGGCTTGCAGCCACGGCGGCGTCCTCCGCACGAATCAGGCCATGCAATTCCCAGCCGCGACGGAGCAGCGTCTCGGCCAGATAACTTCCTGTCTGACCGGTGATGCCGGTAATAAGCGCGATCGGCACCTGCGCCCCTAGGCCTTGCTTCGCTTCTCGCGCTCCAGGTCGGCGTCGATCATCATCGTGACCAGTTGTTCGAAGCTGACCTGCGGCTCCCAGCCGAGGGTTGTGCGAGCCTTCGTCGAGTCGCCAATCAATAGATCGACTTCGGCCGGTCGGAAGAATTTCGGATCTTGGAAGACGTGCTTCTCCCAATCGGAGATATTGACGTGATTGAAAGCGATATCGAGGAAGTGTTGCACCGAGTAGGTTTCGCCCGTCGAGATCACATAATCGTCGGCGTGATCCTGCTGCAACATCCGCCACATTGCCTCGACATAGTCGCCGGCAAAGCCCCAGTCACGCTTCGCCTCGATATTTCCGAGAGAGACGCTCTCTTGAAGTCCGAGCGCGATCCGTGCCACCGCGAGACTGATCTTTCGCGTCACGAATTCGGGCCCGCGGAGTGGTGACTCGTGATTGAACAGGATCCCGGATGAGGCGTGCATGCCGTAGGACTCACGGTAGTTGATGGTCATGTAGTGGCCGAAAACCTTCGCAACCCCGTATGGAGAGCGAGGCCACAGCAGGGTCGTTTCGCGCTGCGGGACTTCCTGCACGCGGCCGAACATTTCGGAGCTCGATGCCTGGTAGAAGCGCACCTTGGACGCGTCGTCCCCCGAGTAGAGCCGGATCGCTTCGAGAATATTGAGCACGCCGAGGCCGGTCACCTGGCTCGTCAACTGCGCGTTCTCCCACGAGTACGCGACGAACGAAATTGCACCGAGGTTATACACCTCGTCGGGTTTCGCAATGTTGAGCGCACGCAGAAGGCTCGACTGGTCGAGGAGGTCGCCGGTGAGGATAGTGACGTCGGGCGCCCACTCCCTGACAAGATCGATCTTGGGGTTGTTCTGCCCACGGACGAGGCCATAGACCTCGTAGCCCTTTGAGAGCAGTAGACGGCTAAGGTACATTCCGTCCTGGCCGGTGACACCGGTGATGAGTGCGCGCTTCATATGGTGAGTGACTCTTCCTGAGAGAGGGGTTTCCGGTCAATGCTAGAGCAGATCGGGTAGCGGACGTCCCCTCCACGGCGTTGGCGACGACTCAGAGTGCACGGATAGAATGACCAGATGCCCACTGGTAGCCCTGTTGAGCCCGAATCCGCCACGAAACCCAAGCGAAGGACTGTCACGGAGCGGCTTGCCGAAGCTGAGAGCGAACTCGACCGGTTGAGGCGCGAAAACGACCAGCTCGTGAATGAGTCGCTGAGCACGTGGCTTCTGGTTGTGGATGAAGAGTCAAGTGCCCTTGCGCAGGTTTACGCCACTCTCTCGTGGCGAATCACCAGACCGTTGCGAATCACCCGTCAGCTGCAGCTGAAGGTACGGGAAGTAGGGGTGAGGAGGACCGCTGGATTCGCCGCCGCGCGATTGAAGCAGCTCCGCGGACGGGCGAAGTCGTGAGTGACGCCGGTGGGGATGAGCGGGCGCGCATACTCGAAGCGGCCGCGCTCAGTCGGCTTCGGACGGTAGCGCCTTTGATCCTGCCGGATGGCGAGCATGTGGGCGGATTGGTGCAACGGGGATCCGGCGCGCTGCTGAACGAGCTGGCGCGCGTTGTGCGCGAACAGCACCGAAGCGACACTCTGTGGTTGCTTATGGTTGCGCTGACCGGTGCGTTCCCGACCGCCGACCAGGTGAGAAAGACCCGACGAGCCCTGCAGCATGCCGTTCCGGAGACGGCATTCGTGTCGTTTGTCGGCGCGTGTTCGGAACTGGCGACGCGCAGTGAGAATCTCGATGTGGAGATCGATGTCGTATCGAACGGTGTCGTCGTCGATGTTGACTTCTGCGCAACCAATTCCCACAACACAGGGATACAGCGGGTGGTACGTCATACTGTTTCGCGGTGGAGCGTCAATCGCGCGCCCACGCTGGTCGCGTGGACGCCTCGAGGAGGGGCCATGCGCACGATCGATACGGTCGAGCGCAACCGCGTTGTTGCGTGGGGCAAGAAGCAGCAGGCAACGACGGAGGTGAAGAGCCCTCCGCGCGTTGTGGTGCCCTTTCGCTCGGACGTGATCATTGCCGAAGTACCCAGGTACGAGATTTGCGATCCACTGGCCGCGCTCGCGGAGTTCTCCGGCAACAGCGTCGCCGTGGTCGGTTACGACGCCATTCCGGTGGTCAGCGCAGATACCGTGCCGACCGCAGAGACCGAAAGGTACGTCCGATATCTCTCCGTCGTCAAGCACGCTCGCTTGGTCGCGGGAATCAGCCGCGCGGCGACCGAAGAGTTCGGGGGCTTCTCCAGGACGTTGGCCGCGCAGGGGTTACCTGGCCCGACCACCGTCGAGGTGCCGCTCCCTGTTGACGCGCCGGATGTAGCGTTCGCGAAGCAGACCGCTGCGGGAACGCGGCCAATGGTCTTGTGCGTCGGGAGTCAGGAACCGCGCAAGAACCACGACGCGGTGTTGTACGCAGCCAACGTGCTGTGGCGAGAGGGCCTCGATTTCAGTCTCCGCTTCATCGGCGGTGGAAGTCTCTGGTTCACTCGTGGATTCGACCAGCGGGTTCGAGCGCTTGCAGCCGCCGGTCGAGACATCCTCGTGCTGAGGGGAGTGGATGACTCCACCATGCTCGAGCATTATCACCAGGCACGATTCACCATGTTCCCGTCTCTCCACGAGGGTTATGGGCTTCCTGTCGCCGAGTCCCTTGCGCTCAATACGCCGGTGATCACGACGAACTACGGGAGTACCGCAGAAATCGCCGAAGGCGGAGGGTGTCTTCTCGTCGATCCACGTGATGATGAATCCATGGTGCGGGCGATGCGGGACTTGCTCGTGGATGACGCGCTGCTCGCACGATTGCAGGACCAGATCGCAAGGCGGCCCAACCGATCGTGGGACGAATATGCAAAAGACCTGTGGTCGACACTAGTTCGCGAAGCGGAGGACGCGCTCGCGTGAGAGAACGACAGACCCCTGCCGATCGCCTGAGAATCCTCTTCGACGCCGTGGCTCCCGGGGAGCGTGCTAGGGCTGGCGTTGATGAGCTCATCGCCCAACTCGCGCCTCACTTCGAGCAGGCGGGCGACGATGTCATCTGGCTGGCGCTGAGTGTCCTCCGTGCCGAGTTCCCCATGAGGGAACGGGTGATCGAGGTGCGGCGGGACCTCCGCCTCCGCGGATCGCGCACCGTCCTGCGAAAATTGGCGCACCAGCCAGCCAGAGGTAGCGTCTTCAGCGGCCGTGCCGTCCCCACCGTACGTGTGGTGCGAGAGGCAACCGTCGTCGATGTCCATCACACCGCGCGGACCGGGCTCGCAACGGGCATCCAGCGGGTTGTCCGCAAGACGATCGACGAGTGGGTCAAGGATCGTGAGCTGGTGCTCGTCGGGTGGGGGCCGGGCTTTGGCGGACTTCGCGAGCTGTCGTCGGCCGAACGCGAAAATGCGCTCTATGGAA
>JAUZGC010000273.1 GCA_030840105.1 Microbacteriaceae bacterium | reverse complement strand
CGCGGGCCAGGTCATCTCCGAATCCGTGCTCGGCTCGCTCGAGTACGCGGTGAGCGTGCTGCACGTGCCGCTCATCCTCGTTCTCGGCCACGACGAGTGCGGAGCCGTCCGCGCTGCCATCGACTCGCAGGACATCGACGCAACGCCGTTGCCGCCGCACATCGCGACCCTCGTCGCCCCGATCATCCCAGCCGTGCACCGCGTCAGCGGAGGCGGCGTCGGCCATCCCGTCGACACTACGCACGTCGACGCGAGCGAGGTCGGACGCGAACATCTGCGTGACACGGTCGCCGAGTTGCTGCAGGAGTCGGAGATGATCAGCGCCGCCATCGCGGAAGGTACATTGGCTATCGTGGGCGCGAACTACCGGCTTCAGGAAGGCCGCGTCGTGCCCGACATTGAAGTTGGACTGGTCTGAAAGGAAACACACCGTGGTGGATACCTCGTCGAACGTCGAGTACCGCGTAGAGCACGACACCATGGGCGAGGTACGCGTGCCCGCCGCGGCACTCTACGGCGCTCAGACTCAGCGGGCGGTCGAGAACTTCCCGATCTCCGGCTCGGTGCTGGAGTCGGCCCAGATTGCTGCTCTTGCCCGCATCAAGAAGTCGGCTGCGTTGGCCAATGCCCGCCTCGGCGTGCTCGACCAGCAGATCGCCGATGCCATCGCCGCATCCGCTGATGAAGTGGTCACGGGCGTTCACGACTCCGAGTTCCCGATCGATGTGTACCAGACCGGTAGCGGCACATCCTCGAACATGAATATGAACGAGGTGCTTGCAACCCTCGCCTCGCGTCGGCTGGGCAGCCCCGTGCACCCGAATGATCACGTCAATGCGTCGCAGTCGTCCAACGATGTGTTCCCGACCTCGGTTCACGTCGCCGTGACCGGCGCGCTCATCGACGACCTCATCCCGGCCCTCGACCACCTCGCGGTCGCGCTCGAGGAGAAGGCGGAGCTGTGGGCGACCGCCGTCAAGGCTGGCCGCACACACCTCATGGACGCGACGCCGGTCACCCTCGGCCAGGAGTTCGGCGGCTACGCCGCGCAGATCCGCCTCGGCATCGAGCGCGTGCAGTCGTCGCTGCACCGTGTCGCCGAGGTTCCACTCGGCGGCACGGCCGTGGGCACGGGCATCAACACTCCAGCCGGCTTCCCGCAGCTCGTCATCCAGCTACTCGCCGACGAGACCGAGCTCCCCATCACGGAGGCACGCAACCACTTCGAGGCGCAGGCGAACCGCGATGGGCTCGTGGAGGCATCCGGAGCCCTGCGTGTTATTGCCGTGGGCCTGACCAAGATCTCGAACGACTTGCGTTGGATGGGCTCCGGGCCGAACACGGGTCTCGGCGAACTGCACATCCCGGACCTGCAGCCGGGCTCCTCGATCATGCCAGGGAAGGTCAATCCGGTCATCCCAGAGGCCGTGCTCATGGTGTGCTCGCGCGTGATCGGCAACGACGCGACGATCGCGTGGAGCGGCGCATCCGGGGCCTTCGAACTCAACGTCGCGATCCCGGTCATGGGCACCGCGCTCCTGGAGTCGATCCGCCTGCTGTCGCACAGCGTGCGGGTGCTCGCCGACAAGACCGTGCGTGGCCTCGAAGCGAACCTGGAACGCGCCCGCGCCCTGGCCGAGTCGTCGCCGTCGATCGTCACGCCGCTCAACCGCGTGATCGGATACGAGGCAGCGGCGAAGGTCGCAAAGCACTCGGTCGCCAAGGGCATCACCGTTCGGGAGGCCGTCATCGACCTTGGTTTCGTCGAGCGCGGCGAGGTGACGCTCGAGCAGCTGGACACGGCCCTCGACGTGCTCAGCATGACGCACCCCGCCGAGTAGCACACCGCGTGACGCGTCGCACGTTGCCTGGTGTGGGCTGACGGGTCAGGCCGACTGGTCAGGCCGACTGGTGCGGGCTGGCGGGCAACGCTCGCTACAGTGCGACGGCAGCCCAGAAGCCGAACAACAGGAACGGGCCGAACGGGATGCGGCGCAGGTCGCTCGCGCCCGGCAGGAGGAGTGCGACGATCCCCGCCACGCCACCCGCGACGAACCCCAGCACAGACCCGGCGATCGACGGAACTACGCCCAGCGTGCCGAGGGCGATCCCGAGCACACCCCCGAGCTTGACGTCGCCCATGCCCATACCCCCAGCCAGGTTCAACACGAACAGGAACGAGAAGAGCGCCGCTCCGGAGGCGAGCGGCAGCCACGGTGGCGTTCCCTTGTCGATCGAGCGCCAGAGGAGACCGACCGCGGCAAAGCCGTAGCCCGGGACGATGAGCGCGTTCGGCAGGCGGTGCTCGCTCAGGTCCGTTCGGCATAGCTCGCCTGTAACCAAGGCGAGGTAGAGGAAGAGGACGAGTTCCGGTCGGAAACCGGCGGCGAAGACCGCGAGCGCCGCGAGTGCGAGCGCAAGCGGCCCCTGCCAGGCCACGCGCACGAGCAGGCTCCGTGCTGGCGCTGATGTGATGAGCATGCCGGGAGGATACTGTCGCCCGCGCACGCACCGCCCGATCCATCCACAGCCCTCCCCGACAAACGGCACTGCGACCGGCATGAGCCATTGGCGCGGCATCCGTGTAGCTAACTCAGGCTGGTGGAGCCGATCATGGCGTCGCGCACGGCGTGTCGCCGGTCGCAGACCTCCCAGCCTGAGTTAGCGACGGAGGACCACCGAAGGCGACGGAAGGCCCGGCCGACCGCCACCGCCCGAGACGTGGCGGCCGACCGGGTCCGCCACCTCCTAGGCGAGCTCGTTCGACTCCAGCATCTCGGTGACGAGCGCCGCAATGGCCGACCGCTCCGACCGCGTCAGCGTGACGTGCCCGAACAGCGGATGCCCCTTCAGCGTCTCGATGACCGAGGCGACGCCGTCGTGCCGTCCGACCCTGAGGTTGTCGCGCTGGGCGACGTCGTGCGTGAGCACCACGCGCGAGTTCTGCCCGACGCGGCTGAGCACCGTCAGCAACACGTTCCGCTCCAGCGACTGCGCTTCGTCGACGATCACGAATGCATCATGCAGCGAGCGACCACGGATGTGGGTCAGCGGAAGCACCTCGAGGATCCCGCGATCCTGGATCTCGTCGAGCACATTCTGTGAGACCAGGGCGCCCAACGTGTCGAACACCGCTTGCCCCCACGGGCTCATCTTCTCGCCCTGGTCTCCGGGCAGGTAGCCGAGTTCCTGCCCGCCGACCGCGTAGAGCGGCCGAAAAACCATGATCTTCTTGTGTTGCTGCCGTTCGAGCACGGCCTCGAGCCCCGCGCAGAGGGCGAGCGCGGACTTCCCCGTCCCTGCTCGACCCCCCAGCGACAGAATGCCGATCTCCGGGTCGAGCAGCATGTCGATCGCGAGGCGCTGCTCCGCCGACCGCCCGTGGAGTCCGAAGACGTCCCGGTCGCCGCGAACAAGCTTGAACTCGCGCTTGCCGGTCACCCGCCCGAGCGCCGATCCGCGGTCCGAGTGGATGACGAGTCCCGTGTTCACGGGAAGCTCCTTCACGAGCCCAGACTGCATCGACTCATGGTCGTAGAGGTCCGCCATTTCGTTGGACCCCAGCGTGATCTCGGCCATGCCGGTCCAGCCGGAGTCGACGGCGAGCTCCGCCCGGTACTCGTCGGCGGCAAGACCGATCGAGGATGCCTTGACCCGCAGCGGCAAATCCTTGGAGACAACCGTGACGGCGAGACCATCGTTCGCCAGGTTCTGTGCCACCGCGAGGATGCGGGAGTCGTTGTCGCCGAGCTGAAGTCCGCTGGGCAGCACCGACATGTTCGAGTGGTTGAGTTCGACCCGGAGCGATCCGCCGTCCCCGACCGGAATCGGGAAGTCGAGACGTTCGTGCAGGACACGAAGCTCGTCCAGGTTGCGCAGGGCCTGGCGGGCGAAGTATCCGATCTCCGGATCGTTTCGCTTGCGCTCGAGCTCGCTGATCACAACAACAGGGATGACGACAGAGTGCTCGGCAAACCGGAAGATCGCGCTCGGGTCAGACAACAAGACCGAGGTATCCAATACATAGGTACGCTCGGTCTGGTCAATCTTTTCAGTTGTCTGTTCTGATCCCCGTTGCCGGGTCTCGTTCCCCGCGTTACCTGCCGGAAGTCGGGATTCTAGTGCGGCCACAACCACTCCCACCCCGTGCGCTCAGAGCGCTCGGATTTGTTGGCGAGTCGGCCGGTACGTTGCGAAACGAACTTACGTGGCCGTCTCGACCGGGCGCCGTGCCCGGTAAATCTGACGCTACGACCGCGCGCGAAAATGCGTGGCACGACACGCCTGCGCCCCGGTTACAGTCGGATGAATCCCGTCCCCCCTTAGGGGGACAACGTGAGGCAGGCTCCCCTTAATATGCGTTCACGTAGGACAAGAAGGATGCGCGCAGCATTTCGAGAGTCTCAGCGCCCGTCGCCGCGTGCACGCTCAGCCGCACCGTCTGCCCACGCGTCGTCGCGGTCACTCCGTGATTGAACAAGGATGCCGTCAGCACGGTCAGCTGCTCCGGCAGCGGTTCCAGGACCACGATGCCCGCACGCTCGCCCGGGTCCCGCGAGGAGGTCACCGGAATGGTGAACTCATCCGCGAGTTCAATCACGCGGTCGACACGCTCCGAGATCGCGCGCTGGATCGCACCGACCCCGACCTCGTTGACTTCCTCGAGCGCCGCTGCAAAGCGCCCCTGTGCGATGAAGTCCGGATTGCTGATACTGAAGGCCCGCGCAGAGTGACTGGGTGGGA
>JAUZGC010000270.1 GCA_030840105.1 Microbacteriaceae bacterium | reverse complement strand
CCGGGAGCAACCCAGAAGCTGCTCGACTGGCAGGTGTCAACGTCGATCGCTATCGAATAGTCGCGTTCGTGCTGTCTGGCGCCGGCGCCGCTTTCGTCGGGCTCATCTTCGTTGGGCGGTTCCAGGCGATGAACCCGCAGGCTCTAACGGGCCAAGAGCTCGTCGCCATCACCGCGGCGATCCTGGGCGGGACCTCTCTCTTCGGCGGGGTCGGAAGCGTCGTGAAGTCCGTAATCGGTGCCTTGATCCTTACTTCTCTCAGCAACGGCATGAACTTCATGAATGTCGACACGAGTTGGCAGGGCGTGATCTCCGGATTCGTTCTCGTGGCGGCCGCGGCGATCTATACAGCCGGCAGGGGAAACCGCGCTCGCCTGAAAATCCTGTTTGGTTCTCGGCGGCGGAGCCAGCCTTCACCACTCCCGGCAGGATCCGCTGTTGAGCAAGAGCTCGTCAGCGCCGGTCTGGATCGGTCGCGGTAGAAGCGCCGATTTCGCGAGCTTCAGGGCGACCACCGTGGCGATGGTGAGTGAGGCTGAGGGGATGCGGCCCCGCAATGATTTAGGCCCCGCGATGATTCAAAGATGTCGTCGAATGCGAAAATTGATTGGTACTCTGAAGAATTCGCTCAGGCAGGCATCAGGGTAGTGAGCTAGTCGAATCTCACACCCGCTGTGCACGGCGCGCAGATCGGGGGATCCACATGAATACGCTGCGCTCACGCACGCGCGATCCGAAGGTCGCGCCATCCATCGTGCGGCATGGCAAGCAAACGTCGCCCGGTCCAGTGTCCACGATCGCCAAGGTGGTTGCCGTTGCGGTCGCGGTCGCGCTGGTGAGCGCCGCGTCCCTTGCCGCAATAGCCGCGTGGGATGTCTCCAACAGTATCAAGCCATCCGTTCACCTCGTCGGCGAGAAGACGGCGGCCCCGGCTCCCGCGCTCGGCGTGATCCCGCAGATCGGCGCGATCGACGGTGGAGTCAATCTGCTCCTGGTCGGCAGCGACAGCCGCCAGGGCCAGGATCCGGTGTTCGGCACGGGCAAGGATGCCGCGGGCGTCCTCAACGACGTGACGATGCTGCTTCACATTTCGAAGGATCACACCAACGCAACTGTCGTGAGCTTCCCTCGCGACATGTTCGTGTCGATCCCGTCATGCCCCGACCCCACGGGCCGCCACTTTTCCTCAATGACGTCGCAGAAGATCAACACGACGCTCACCTATGGCGGCCTGCCGTGTACCGTGCTCACGGTCTCGAAGCTGACCGGGCTCGACATCCCGTACGCGGCGATGATCCAGTTCAGCGGGGTCATGGCAATGTCCACGGCGGTCGGCGGGGTCCCCGTGTGCGTCGCGGAGAAGATTGAGGACAAGTACACCGGAACCTTCCTGGATCCCGGCATGCACACACTTTCCGGATACGCGGCGCTGCAGTTCTTGCGCACTCGTCACGGCGTCGGCGACGGCTCGGACCTCGGTCGTATCAGCAACCAGCAGGTCTTCCTCTCGTCGCTCATGCGCACGATCAAGAGTGCCGATACCCTCTCGAACCCGATCAAGTTGTACGCGCTGGCGAAGGCGGCCGTCAGCAACATGACGGTCTCAGAGAGCCTCAACAACGTCAACACCATGGTGCAGATCGCACTCGCGCTCAAGGACATCAGCCTGGACAAAGTCGTCTTCATCCAATACCCGACCGGATACGTCGCGGGCGGAGTCGAGCCGATTCCGTCGGCCGCCACCGCACTGATGGCGGCGATCAAGGCCGACCAGCCGGTCGCGCTGAGCGGCGGTACCGGCCCCGGCCAGATCGGCTCGGTGGTCGAGTCGCCGGCGCCCGTGCCGAGCCCTGCAACCTCTGGCACACCCGTGCCGACCCCGCCGGCCACTGGGGCACCCGTGACGGTGCTCCCCAGCCAGGTGACCGGCCAGACGGCAGCAGAGCAGACCTGTTCCAAGGGCCGCACGCTCAAGCAGCAGTAGCGTCCGGATGTGTGGCTGGCGCGAACGGCCACGTCCGTTATGATTGCTGTCGTGCATCCGCCAGCCGGGTGCGCTGGAGACGTCGCATAGTTCGGCCTAGTGCACCACCCTGCTAAGGTGGAGTACCCGTCAAGGGTACCGTGGGTTCAAATCCCACCGTCTCCGCTCTAATCTCAGCCTCGAATGCCTGTAAACACTAGGAAGTAGGGGCATCGCTCACTCGGCGGAATCGCCATTTGCCCACATTTTGCCCACAACTGAGTGCAAACGGGCCTCATCGAGGCGTGCTGCAACCGCATCGACATCAGCATCGAATAGATCGCTGTAGACGTCGAGCGTGACCGCGGCGGAAGCGTGACCGAGCATCCGCTGGACCGCCTTCACGTTCGCGCCTGCCGAAATCGCCAAGCTCGCAGCGGTATGCCGAAGGTCATGGAGAGTCATCGGTTCTAGCCCGGCGTCGACGAGCGCGGTTTTGAACCACGATCTCGATCCGGCGCTGACGCGAGTGCGGCGCAGATGCTCACCGTATCGACCAGAGAAGATGAGATCGTCCGGATTCTTGCCCGCGCACTGCGCAACCAGGGCGGGCAAGAGGAAGTCAGGAATGGCCACCGCTCGCCGCTTATGAGTCTTCGGCGTTCCGACTTCGATTTGGCCGCCGACCTCGACAGCGTTCACGGTGATGTTGAGCCGGCGCTTGTCAGCATCAAGGTCACGCGCGCGCAGTCCAACAGCTTCACCCCATCGCACCCCGGTGTAGGCGAGCAGATACACCAACATTTCGTGACCGCTCGAGTGGATAGCGAGGTCTCGAACTTGTTGGTGGCTCAGGTACCTGTGCTGCTTGCTCACCTTTCGAGGCAAGTTGACGCCTCGGGCTGGATTCGATTGCAAGCGGCGGTCCTTGACGGCAACGTCGAGGATCCCGGCGAGCACACCGTAGGCCCGAAGGACGGATGTCGGTGACATCGTCGTCCCGAGGGTCGTCACCCAACTCTGCACGTCGCTGTAGCGGATGTTGACAGCTGGCACCTTGCCCCAGATTGGCTGGACGTGACGCCTCCAGGCGATCTCAAGCGTCCGGAACGTTGACGGCTTCAGATGGATTTGATGCTGCAGCCACTCTGATCCGAGCTCATTGATCAGGATGCGACCGGCTGCCGGCGCAATGTAGTCACCGGTGGCCATCCGCACCGTGTGTGATGCCACGTAAACTTCGGCGTCCTTCTTGGTAGCGAAGCCACGCTTCTCGCGCAGAACATGATCAGGGTCCCGCCATCGTGCTGCGTAGCGTCTGCCGGCCGCGGTGTCGTAGCTTCTGATGCTGCCCATTTTGGCTCCCCCCGTTAGGTCGTCTCAACGAGGAGGAAGCCGGCGGATTCAAGGTATTGCTCCAGGCGGCGAATATCGGAGATGACATCCGCGAGACGCTCCTCGGTAAGGGGGCGCGCTGCCGTGAGGTCGGGGTCGCCGGATTCGTCGTGGATTTGGAGGACGGCGCGGAGCCGTGTCGCTTCGCGGCGGCGGCCGTGAAGTTCGCGTAATGCGTTGAGTTGATCGATGTCGGTGCGTTCTGCGGCGGTTGAGGCGCGGTAGGCGCTGGTTGGGATGGCGGCGAACCAGGAGTCGAATTCGGCTGCTGTGGTTCCCGCGAAGGCGTCGCTGAGGTTGGGGAGATCGAGCGGCGAATCGGGTCGGCCCATCGGAGCAAGTAAGTAGCTCGGTGGGATGGTCAGTGCCCGGGCGATGTTGAGTAGTTGGCTGATGCTGAGATCGGCTTTGCGGCCGGACTCGATGTTCTCCAGGATCGCCGCGGTGAGGTTGCTTCCCGGCATCGTCTCGGCAAGTTCGCGTGTGGTTCGGTAGCCGCGTTGACGTCT
>JAUZGC010000267.1 GCA_030840105.1 Microbacteriaceae bacterium | reverse complement strand
TGGTGGTACCGCCGTGCACATCAACGCGGGTGCTGCCGGTCTCGCACTCGCACTCGTGCTCGGAAAGCGCGTCGGCTTCCAGAAGGGCATGGGCAAGCCGCACAACGTTCCGCTCACCCTGCTCGGTGCCGCCCTGCTGTGGTTCGGCTGGTTCGGGTTCAACTCGGGTTCAGAGGCCGCCGTTGACGGCATCGCGGCTCTCGCCTGGATCAACACGCTCGCAGCTCCGGCCGCCGCGACGCTCGGCTGGCTTATCGTCGAAAAGATCAAGGATGGCAAGCCGACCTCGATCGGTGCTGCATCGGGCGCCGTTGCCGGCCTCGTCGCCATCACCCCGGCGTGTAACATCCTGACGCCGGGCTGGGCGATCGTCCTCGGACTCATCGCGGGCGCTGTGTGCGCCATCGCGATCGATCTCAAGTTCAAGCTCGGTTTCGACGACTCGCTCGACGTGGTCGGCATCCACCTCGTCGGTGGTGTGATCGGAACGCTCTATATCGGTATCTTCGGTACCGGCATCGGCCTCATCGACACCGGATCGTTCCGTCAGCTCGGCGTGCAGGCAATCGCTGCATTCGGCGTGATGATCTTCTCCTTCGTGATCGCGTGGCTGCTCGGCACGGCGATTCAGAAGACCATCGGCTTCCGGATCAAGAACGAAGACGAAGTGGCCGGAGTCGACACCGTCGTCCACGGCGAGGAAGGCTACTCGCTCGAGACCGCATAGCGGATTCGAATCGTCACGCAGTCGAACAGACACAGTGGGGCGTCACCTTCGGGTGGCGCCCCATTGCGCGTTTAAGTGGCGCGCAGTCCCGGACGTGGATGCTTTCGCTGGGGTGGGGGGTGTGGTGGTGCCGTGTGGCGGCGCCGTGTGTTGCGTTCTGTGACGCCCTAGCTTGAGGGGCTCAAAGCATACTTATAGCCTCCTAGGAGAATCCCGATGGCGCTTCCTGGGCGCCCCGATTGTGCAAAGGCCCCACCGTGTCAACACCCACGACCACCACAGCTCAACCGCAGCAGCCCATTCGTATCCGCGATAAGCGGCGCATCCTTGCGTCTGCCTTCGTCGGCACGACTATCGAGTGGTACGACTTCTACCTCTACGGCACAGCAGCGGCACTGATCTTCAATAAGCAGTTCTTCCCCGGCACATCCGCCCTCGGTGCGGTTCTCGCTTCCTTTGCGACCTTCGCGGTTGGCTTCTTCGCGCGGCCGCTCGGCGGGATCATCGCAGGTCACCTGGGTGACCGGATCGGACGCAAGGCACTGCTCGTTGCTTCGCTCTTCATCATGGGCGTGGCATCCGCCGCAATCGGGCTCCTGCCGACGTACGCGACGATCGGGTGGGTGGCCGTCGTCGGACTCGTCCTGCTGCGCATTGTGCAGGGTCTTTCGGTCGGCGCAGAGTGGGGCGGCTCGGCACTGCTTTCTGTGGAACACGCGCCGCGCCGACTCCGCGGATTCTTCGGAAGCTTTACGCAGGTCGGCTCCGCATTCGGCCTGCTCCTGGCCAGTGGCGCGTTCGCCACGACGCAGTTGCTCATGTCCGCGGATCAGTTCCAGGCCTTCGGCTGGCGGATTCCGTTCCTGCTAAGCGCCCTTCTGGTTGCGATCGGCCTCTACATCCGCCTCGGAGTGGACGATGCCCCCGAGTTCAAGCAGCTCAAGGCCGAGGAACGGGTCGCCAGTAACCCGATCAAGGAGGTGCTGCTGCACCACAAGCGTGCCCTCTTCGTGACGATCGGACTGCGCCTTGTCCAGCCTGCGTTGTTCGTCATTCTGACCGTGTACATCCTGACCTACCTCACGGCGCACAGGGGAGTTCCAGCCTCCGCGGCCGGGCTGGCCGCGATCCTGGTCGCCGCCGCCCTCGGGCTCGTCTCCGGACCGTTCTGGGGCTGGCTGTCGGACCGGATCGGGCGCAAGCGCATCACCGTGATCAGCGCCATTGGGATCATCGTCTTCGTCTGGCCGTTCTTCTGGTTCCTGGACAACGGTCCGTTGTTCCTGCTGCCGATTGTGCTCATTATCGGGCTGAACATCCTTCACGACTCCATCTATGGCCCGCAGGCCGCCTGGTTCGCGGAGCAGTTCCCGCTGCACCTCCGCTACAGCGGCGTCTCCTTCGGCTACCAGGTCGGCACCGTCCTTTCTGGCGGGCTCACGCCATTCATCGCCGCAGGCCTGCTGGCGGCCGGCGGCAACCAGCCGTGGCTCATCTGCATCTACCTGGGCCTGCTCGGTGTCCTCACGATCGTCGCAGCGCTCGCGGCCAAGGACCCGGCGCGGGCATACGCAAAGGACAAGACGACTACAGACACGTTCTAGGACCGCAGTCAAGGTTCCGGCATCCGCAGCCACATTCCAGGATCCGCAGCCACGTCCTCAGCTCCACCATTCGTTCCAACGCAAGAAAGCTCCACAATGACAAAGCCGATTCTGCTCAACGCCTTCGAAATGCTCGTCCCGGCTCACCAGTCGCCCGGGCTGTGGCGGCACCCCGCAGATGAGAGTCACCGGTACAGCGACTTGTCCTACTGGATCGAGCTCGCGCAGAATCTCGAGAACGGCGGATTCCACGGAATCTTCTTCGCCGACATCCTCGGCCAGTACGACGTGTACGCCGGCTCAGCGGATGAGGCGGTACGCGGTGGGGTGCAGTACCCGATGCTGGATCCCACGCTCATCGTCAGCGCGCTGGCGGCCGCCACCAAGCGGATCGGGTTCGGTGTCACCGCATCCGTCACGTACGAGCAGCCGTACCTCCTCGCCCGGCGTTTCAGCACGCTCGACCAGGTGACCCAGGGGCGCGTCGCGTGGAACATCGTTACGTCGTACCAGGACTCAGCGGCCAGGAACCTCGGCCTGGGGGAGCAGATCCCGCACGACGAACGCTACGACCGCGCCGAAGAGTACATGGACGTCGTCTACAAGCTCTGGGAAGGCTCGGTCGAGGACGACGCCGTGGTCGCCGACGCGACGGCGAACGTCTTTGTGGACCCGACCAAGGTGCACAACATCGGTCACGAAGGCCGCTACTTCTCCGTGCCAGGTGCGGCCCTGTCGGCTCCAACGCCGCAGCGCACGCCGTTCCTGTTCCAGGCCGGCGCTTCGTCACGAGGGCAGAAGTTCGCCGCCGACCATGCAGAGGCGATCTTCTTCAGCGGTCCGTCGCCGGAACTGACTCGCAAGTGGGTCGATGGTGTTCGCGGGCAGCTCGTCGCAAGCGGCCGCTCCGCCGACTCGGTGAAGATCTTCAGCATGGCGACCATCATCGCCGCGGAGACTGACGACGAGGCCCAGCAAAAGCTCGCCGATTACGCCGATTACGTTGATCCGGATGCCGCACTGGCGCTCTTTGCGGGCTGGACAGGCGTCGACCTGAGCGCGGTGGATCTGGATGCTCCGCTCGAATATGCAGAGACAGAGGGCAATCGCTCGGCGCTCGCGTCGTTCACCACGATGGACCCGACGCGCGTATGGACCGCCCGAGAACTGGCGCGTTTCGTCGCCATCGGCGGTCGTGGCCCCGTGATCGCCGGATCTCCGGCCACCATCGTGGATGAGCTGGAGCGCTGGATCTCGGTGGGTGACATCGACGGGTTCAACCTGACGAGCGCCGTGCGTCCGGCGGACCTGGACGCCTTCGTCCGGCTGGTCTCACCCGAGCTTCGCCGTCGTGGACTCCTCGTGGACGCCGAGGGCGGAACGTTCCGAGAGGCCGTGCTCGGCAAGGGTCCGCAGCTCGCGGACGACCACCGTGGCGCGCAATTCCGCGTCGGGGCGGCATCGGTCAAGTAACTCGATCAGGCTGTACGTGCCTCTACGCCTTCGTATGGCGACCGGGTTCATAGCGCGTGAGGTACGAGTCGCGGTGGACGAATCCGAGTGCCTTGTAAAGTTTGATGGCGGAGGTCCGTGAGGGCCGCGACGTCAGATTAAGCGTCCGCACGCCCTGGGCGGTCAGCCCCGCATCCCGGTCTCATGCCCGCATGTGGATTTCGGGTTCGGTGGTGTAGTTGCGGCCGGCTGGTGAGGTCCAGGTCAGGTTCCCGGTGCCGTCCCTGGCTTGAGCCACCTGCCAGTCGGTTTTGTGTTTGAGGATGTGGTGGCTTTTGCACAGGTGGGCGAGGTTGTCGTGGCGGGTCTGGCCGTCGTTCGCCCAGTCTCGGGTGTGGTCGATCTCACACCGGGCGGCGTGGCGGGAGCAGCCGGGGAAGCGGCAGGTGACATCCCGCACCTGTAACCAGTTCTTCAAATCCTGCGGCACCCGGTAACTGTCCCGACCCACCGAAAGCACCGCACCAGTCTCCGGACGCGTCAGCAACCGGATGAAACTCGGGGCGTGTGCGGCCAGGGTGCGGGCGGTGTCTGGGTCGATCGGCCCGTACCCGTCAAGGGTCGCCGGGAGGTCATCCCGGCCGAGGAGGGTGAGGACCGGGACGGTCACGAACACTTTCGCGCTGATCCCGTGTGCTTCGTCGCTCGG
>JAUZGC010000247.1 GCA_030840105.1 Microbacteriaceae bacterium | reverse complement strand
GCTCACGAGTCGCTCCAGTGCCGCTTTGGCGGTCGGGCGGGCCACGCCGAAGCGAACCGCGATGGCCGTCTCGGTGAGGAGTGAGCCCGGAGTCTGCTCGCCCGTGACGATCTGCTCACGCAGCGCGTCGTAGACGGCCTCAGGGAGCGACGTGGTCTTGAGCGGGAACGACATTGTTATACAAGCGTACATGCTCTCTTGCGGGTTGAGTAGGCCGCCCGCGGCCGTATCGAAACCATGGGCGGCGAGTTCAGGCGGCGAGTTCAGGCGGTGCGTGCAGGCCTTTGCGCCGGCAGGACCATCGTGCGGATGCGGTAGAGACTCGTCGCCCCGGTGATGTAGAGGTCGTGCCCGTCGCCGCCGAAGCACAGGTTGGAGATGACCTCGGGCACGGGGATGCGCTCGACCAGCTCACCGGTCGGCGCGAACACCTGCACGGAGTCGCCGGACGAGGTCCAGATTCGTCCCTCCGCATCGACCCGGAAGCCATCGGGCGCGCCGGGTGAAACGACGGCAGCCACCCGTGGATTCGTGCATCGTGCGACGCCGGCTTCCCAGGCGACATCCCACGCCAGAATGTGGTGCGGCGCCCCGGTGTCAGAGACGTAGAGCACGCTCTCGTCCGGCGAGAACGCCAGCCCGTTGGGGTGCCCCATTTCTGTGATCACGGGGGTCAACTCCCCGCTCGCTTCGTCGAACCGGAACACCCAGCATCCGTCGTATTCACGAACGCCGGGATGCCCCTGCCCCGCCTCCTCGATGCCATACGGCGGATCGGTGAACCAGACCGCGCCATCGGATGCGACCACGATGTCATTGGGGGAGTTGAACCGAACGCCCTCCCATTGGTCGACGAGGGTCTGCGGCATCCCGTCGACTTCGCGCTCGACCGAGCGGCGGCCGTGACTGCACTGCAGCACGGCGCCGTCGAGATCGAGGGTGCGCCCGTTCGTGAATTCGACGCCCTCGCGGTGTACCCGAGTCTCGCCGGTCGCACTCGAGAACTCCAGGATGCGGTCGTTCGGGATGTCGCTCCACCGAAGACTCGCCGTCTCGGGTAGCCACACGGGCCCTTCGCCCCAGATCGTGCCGGTGTAGAGCGTCTCGAGTCGGGCGTCTGGCGCGACGAGTGAGTGCGAAGTCATCGAGCAAGTATCACCCAGTTTCGCCCGACCGTGGCTCAGGTCGGCTCGCTGCCTACGCCTTCACGATGGCCGCTTCGTCTGCGGCAATCGCTTCCTTGGCATCCGTTGGATCGTCGAAGGTGAGGCGAACCCGCCACGAGCTGAACTCGATCCGCAGGTTGCGGTACTTCACGAGGTAGAACACCCCCACCAGCCCTGCGGCGATTCCGGATGCCGCCCCGACTCCGAGCGCCCAGCGCGGCCCGAACGCGTCGGCCACCCAACCGACGATGGGTGCGCCGATCGGGGTGCCACCCATGAAGATCGCCATGTAGATGGCCATCACCCGGCCGCGAACGGCGGGATCGGTCGCCATCTGGACGGTGCCATTGGCGGTGGTCATGAGGGTTTGCGCCGCGATTCCGACGAGGATGAGTGCGATGGCGAACAGCCAGTAGTTCGGCATGATGGCCGCGAGGGCGCAGCCGAAGCCGAACAACGCGGCCCCTGCGAAGAGCAACGCAGCGCGGGGTTTGGCGCGTCTGGCCGACAGTAGCGCCCCGGCCACCGAGCCGATCGCCATGATCGACGAGATCACGCCGAACTCGCCTGCGCCCTGGTGGAACACGCTCACCGACATGGTCGAGATGAAGATGGGGAAGTTGAGGCCGAACGTGCCGATCAGGAACACCATGACCAGGATCACCATGATGTCGGGTCGCGTGGAGACGTAGCGGAAGCCTTCGACCAGTCCGCCGCGCTTCTTGGGAGCACGTGGTTCGCGATTCAGCTCATGGATGCGCAGCATCCGCAGCGAAATCAGCACGGCGGCGAAGCTGGCCGCGTTGAGCATGAACACCCAGCCGGCGCCCACGACCGCGGTGAGGACGCCGGCGACCGCGGGGCCGATCATGCGGGCAACGTTGAACGACGCAGAGTTGAGGGCGACGGCGTTCGACAGGTTCGGCCCCGTCACAAGCTCGGAGACGAAGGTTTGGCGCGCGGGGGCGTCGAAAGCGGCGACGATGCCGAGCAGCAGGGCGAACACGTAGACGTGCCACAGCTGAACAACGCCCGTCACGGTCATGATGCCAAGCGCCAGGCCAAGGATGCCCATGGCGGCCTGGGTCGCCATCAGCAGTTTGCGCCGGTCGAGGTGATCGGCGGCGTAGCCGGTGATGGGCAGCAGCAGGAGCTGCGGTCCGAACTGCAGCGCCATGACGATACCGACAGCGACGCCATTGTTGTGGGTAAGTTCGGTCAGCACCAGCCAGTCCTGCGCGGTGCGCTGCATCCACGTGCCGACGTTCGAAACGATGGCACCGGCGGACCAAACCCGATAGTTGTACCCGTTCAGTGAGCGGAACATTGCACTCACTTGTCGGCAACCTCCCGCATGAGCGCGGCGGCATCCTCGAGCAGGCGACGCTGCTCCGGTCGCAGCTCCCGCAGCCGCTGCGAAAGCCAGGCATCCCGCCTGCGCCGCGTCTCCGTGATCAGCTGCTGGCCGGCATCCGTCGGCCGCAGCACGACTTTGCGCCCGTCCGCCGGGTCGTTGTTGCGCACGATATAGCCTGCATCGACAAGGCCGTTGACGGTGCGGTTCATGGATGGCGGCTTCACGCGTTCGAAGTCGCTGAGTTCGCTGAGGGTGTGCGGGCCCGAGCGAACGAGCAGGGCAAGTACGGAGATCTGGCTGTCGCTGAGTTCGTCGTCGGCCTTCTCTGCCCGGAGACGCCTGGACAGCCTCGCCACCGCAACGCGCACGTTGGTGCTCAGCTCGTCGGTGGCGACTCGGCGTGTACCGATGGCCGGCGCCGATCCGGCCTGGGTGAGATCGCTCATAATTAGTTAGCCTAACAAATTAGCCTTGCTAATGAAAGTCGTCGCACTGACGGATGTCGGTTGGCCGCCGATATCCGCCGCTGGAACACGCCCCTGAACCGCGCCGGCGTGCGACAATCGCAGCGTGGCCCAATTCACTGATGAATACGGCATCGTCGTCACCTATTACGTGTGGCCGATCGACCGTCCTCGCGCGGTCGTCCAACTCGCGCACGGCCTGGGAGACCACGCGCTGCGCTATGCGGGATTGGTCTCTGCACTCAACGCCGCCGGCTACAGCGTCTACGCCGACGACCATCGCGGGCACGGCCGCACCGGACTCGACCAGAACGCCGGCGACAACTCGAAGCTCGGCAAGCTCGGGCCGGGCGGTCTGCGAGCGGCGGCGGGCGACATCCACCAGCTCTCCGGGATCATCAAGTCCGAGAATCCGGGCATTCCGCTCGTCCTGCTCGGGCACAGCTGGGGGTCCCTCATGGTGCAGATGATCCTCAACCAGTGGTCGAGCGACTACACGGCGGCCGTGCTCACCGGCACCGCCTATCGGATGCCCGGCCAGATGGAGGGCGGCGACCTCAACAAGCGCCACAAAACGCTCGGCACGACGGGGTACGAGTGGCTGAGTCGTGACCCTGCGGTCGCACAGGCATTCCTGGACGATCCGCTCACGTTCTACGCCGGCGCGCTCAAGCTCTTCGGCCTCGTCGACGGCCTGCGCCTCTTCGGCCGGCCTGGACGCGACCTGCCCAACAAGCTGCCGCTTCTCATCCAGATCGGCGAGGAGGATCCGCTGGGTGGCGAGGCAAGCATCCGGCGCCTGGCTGCGGCGTATCGCGCGCGATCCGGGCTGACGGATGTCACGGAGATCGTTTACCCGGGTGCGCGACACGAAATTTTCAACGAGACCAACAAGGCCGACGTCATGGCCGACCTGGTTGCGTGGCTCGACGAGCGGTTCCCGGCCGTCGCGCGCCATCGGGCAGTGTGACGGGATTCGTCGCGCCGGCGGCAGCTCATCGCGGTGTGACGAAAGCGCCATTCGAGCCCGGCTAGGCTCGAATCATGCACGGTGAATTCAAGGTACCCGGGGGCAAGCTCGTCGTGGTCGACCTCGACGTCGTTGGCGGGGCGATCGTCAACTTCCACCTCTCCGGGGACTTCTTCCTGGAGCCAGACTCGGCACTCGAAGCGATCGATGCCGCGGTCACCGGGCTTTCGGTCGATTCGGATGCCGCTACCATCGCAACCGTCGTTCGCCTGGCTCTGCCGGCCAACGCCATCCTGCTCGGGTTTTCGCCGGAGAGCGTCGCCGTCGCGGTCCGCCGCTCTCTCGCAAAGGCGACGAACTGGCGCGACTACGACTGGCAGCTGGTGCACTCCAAGGCCGTGCCACCGGTCATGCAGATGGCGCTCGACGAGGTGCTCGCGACCGAGGTCGGTGAGGGCAGGCGCCAGCCGACGCTGCGAATCTGGGAGTGGAACGAGCCGGCCGTCGTCATCGGCAGCTTCCAGTCCGTGAAGAACGAGGTCGATGCAGAGAACGCGAAGAAGTACGGCTTCGACGTCGTGCGGCGCATCTCGGGCGGCGGCGCGATGTTCATGGAGGCCGGATCCGTCGTCACCTATTCGATCTATGCGCCGGCCGACCTCGTGCAGGGGATGAGCTTCGCCGACAGCTACGCCTTCCTCGATGAGTGGACCATCACCGCACTCAAGGCGCTCGGCATCGATGCGTACTACCAGCCGCTCAACGACATCACGAGCGCCAAGGGCAAGATCGGCGGGGCCGCGCAGAAGCGCCTCGGATCGGGCGCCGTGCTGCACCACGTGACCATGAGCTACGACATGGACGGCCAGAAGATGGTCCAAGTGCTGCGGATCGGGCGCGAGAAGCTGAGCGACAAGGGCATCGCGAGCGCCGATAAGCGCGTCGACCCGCTGCGCAGCCAGACCGGGCTCACCCGGGCCGAGATCATCGAGAAGATGAAGGCAACCTTCACGTCGCTGTATGGCGCGACCCCAGGCGACATCACGCCGGAGGAGTACGCCAAGGCCGAGCAGCTCGTCGCCGAGAAGTTCGGCACCGAGGAGTGGCTCTACCGCGTTCCGTAGGTGGTCGCGGCGCCGAGTGCGGTTCCTAGCGCGTGCGCAGGTCCTCGTAGTCGGGGTGCTTCCTCAGCCAGCGGGCGACGTATGGGCACTCGGCGACGACGCGGCGATCGGATGTCGCGCGCACGTCATCGAGAGCGCTTCGCACGAGCTGGTCGGCCAGGCCGCGCTCGCGCCGCTCCGGGTCGATCTCGGTGTGAACGAAGACGATGGCGTCGTCGCGGAGTTCGTAGGCCGTGAGCCCAACGCGCTCGCCGTCCACCAGGATGACATACCTGCTGTTCTGCGGCTCGTGGACAACGACGTTCCCCATACCGGCAGGCTACCCCGTGGTCGTGGCGGGAGTCGCCCGCGTGGTGAGAAACGCCGTGCGCTCCGGCGGCGAGATGCCCTGACAGAATGAGGGGCATGCCTGCCGACTGGACTCCGCGCTCACCCAGTCGCGTGATCCACGCCGACAACCTGAGCGTGCTGCCCACGCTGCCGGACGCATCCTTCTCGGTCATTTATCTCGACCCGCCGTTCAACACCGGGCGGAGCCAGGCGAGGCAGAGCACGACATCCGTGCGTTCGGATGGCGCGGCGGGATCCATCACCGGGTTCAAGGGCCAGAGCTACCAGCGGATCAAGGGCGACCTGCTGCGTTACGACGATCGGTTCGAGGACTACTGGGAGTTCCTCGAGCCGCGCCTGATCGAGGCGTGGCGGCTGCTCGCCGACGACGGCACGCTCTACCTGCATCTCGACTATCGGGAGGCGCACTACGCCAAGGTGCTGCTCGATGCGCTCTTCGGCCGCGACTCGTTCCTCAACGAGATCATCTGGGCGTACGACTATGGCGCCAAGTCGAAGAACCGCTGGCCGACCAAGCACGACACGATCCTCGTTTACGTGAAGAGCCCGCCCAACTACTACTTCGACTCGACCACCGTCGACCGCGAGCCGTACATGGCGCCTGGGCTGGTGACGCCGGAAAAGGCGGAGCGCGGCAAGCTGCCGACGGATGTCTGGTGGCACACGATCGTCTCTCCCACCGGCAAAGAGAAGACGGGCTACCCGACGCAGAAGCCCGAGGGCGTGCTGCGGCGGATCATCCAGGCGTCCAGCCGCGAGGGGGATTGGGTGCTCGACTTCTTTGCCGGCAGCGGCACGACGGGTGCGGTCGCGGCGGCGCTCGGCCGGCGCTTCCTGCTGGTCGACCAAAACCCGGAGGCGATCGCCGTCATGCGCGCGCGCTTCGCCGAGCGCCCCGACGTCGACTTCGCCTGAGCGCCCGCCGCTGTGCCGCCTGCTGCCTGAGCACCCGCCGCTGTGCCGCCTGCTGCCTGAGCACCCGCTCGCTGCGCGCTACGCCGTGCGCCTCCCGCTGCCTTACCCTCGGCTTCCGCCCTGACGCGTGCCCCTGAGGCGGGCCCGCCGTGGCTAACTCAGGCTGAGCGGACAGAACCGGCCTGGATGGGTGCCCGGTTTGCTTGAAATACCGGGCGGGCGATCGGATTTGGACCCGCGGACTGCGCGCCCAGCCTGAGTTAGCCACGGGTGCTGCGCCCGGTGGCGGGTCGGATGGCGGGGCGCCCCCTGTCGCATGACCTGCGGGCAACCGCGCCCCCTGTCGCGTTCCCCCTTGTAGCTAACTCAGGCTGATGGGATGGAGCGGACTGGCAGCACGCCCTGTTTGCTTGGGTTTCCGGTCGGCGGACGAGGGCTCGCCGCGCGCCCAGCCTGAGTTAGCCACGGGCGCGGCGGCAGACCAGTCGGGTGGCGGCGGCAGACCGGCAGCACGGCGACGCCGCGGCAGGCGCAAATGGCAAGCTTGAGGCATGAGCATCGAGAAATGGGTCGACGACTTCCTGACCGCCGGTCAGCGGTTCTCGTCGGCTCTGGTGCGCTATGGCGTCTTCGCGGGGGCTGCCGGCGGAGCACTTTACTGGGCGCTCGTGCTTGTCGTCGTCATGTCAGACTCCGGGCTGCCCGGCTACCCGATCGATCGGCTGTTCAGCGGCTGGCTGTTCACGGTCCCGGGCGGAGTGCTGGTCGGTATCGCGTCGGCCGCGGCGGCCATTGGCGGCAGGGCGATCGCGCGATCCGCTCGCACCAGTCGCAGGGTCGAAATCGCTGCACTCGCCCTCGGCGCTCTTGCCGGCGCGGTGCTCGCGTTCTACGCCCTGTGGATCCCGTTCCACGACCAGGGCTCGGTTGGGCTGTGGTGGGTCGGACCGGCTGTCGGGGTCGTCACCGCCGTCGGCGCGGGGGTCGCCATGGTCCGATACCCGGATTGACCGCACCGCACCGCACCGCCCGCAGCACGCGCCGGAACCAGTTCACTCGGGCATTCTCAGGCCCAATGTGACAGGCTGGTCCCTTATGCGAAGCCCCTTGAAGCGATTGGCACCCTTCTTCCTGGGCGCGATCGCTGCGGCTGCCGCCTTCGCGGGTGTGTACCTGTTCTTTGTGCGCACGCACATCGGGCAGGTGGTCGATGAGAGCGCGTTTTCCGGCGCCAATGCGTGGCACAGCGGCCTCATTGATTTCGCCCGGCAGTTTCTGGATGCCCTCCCCGCCATCTCCATCGGACTCGCGATCGTTATCGGGCTCACGATCGTCGCCGTGCGACGAAACTGGTCGGTGCTCGCTATTGCGATTCTCGCGGCGGGCGGCGCGAACGCGAGCACGCAGCTGCTCAAATACACGATCCTCAGCCGGCCGCAGACCGGCGTGGCGGACGGCTTGAGCAACTCATTACCGTCCGGGCATACGACGGTGGCGGCATCCGCGGCTCTCGTCGTCTTCCTGGTTGCGAGCCCGCGGTCCCGGCCGCTGGTTGCCATCATCGGGTCACTTTTCGCGGTCGTGACGGGCGCCGCGACGCTTGTCAATCAGTGGCACAGGCCGAGCGACGTGATCGCCGGCCTGCTGGTCGTCGCGTTCTGGGCTTGCATCGCCGGGTGCCTCCTGGTCTGGATGCGCGCCAAGACAACACCGCGGAGCACGCGTTCCCGCGTTCCCGTCCTCGGCTGGATTGCTGTCGCCTGCGCTGTCGTCGCGGGCGCCGGACTCGCCGTGACCTACGTCACTGCGACCCAGGGCGGCTCGCACCTGCTCATCGCGTACATTGGCGGGGTGTCCGCGATCGCGGCGGTCGGCTTCGCGCTTGGAGCGATGAGCAATCGCGCGTTCCACTGGCTCGCCTAGCCAGATTCGACGCGGCCGCCGCCGTCGGGATCGTCGGTTCCCGCCCTCGGGGGCCGATAGTTCCCATTCCGGCGGGTAGTGCCCGTTG
>JAUZGC010000246.1 GCA_030840105.1 Microbacteriaceae bacterium | reverse complement strand
TGCCGGTGGGCTTCAAGTGGTTCGTCCCCGGTCTCATCGACGGATCCGTCGGATTCGGCGGCGAGGAGAGCGCAGGTGCGAGCTTCCTGCGGTTCGACGGGACCGTCTGGACGACCGATAAGGACGGTATCCTGCTCGCGCTGCTGGCCAGCGAGATCCTCGCCGTCACGGGCAAGACGCCGAGCCAGCTGTATCGCGAACTGACCGAACGGTTCGGCGACCCGGTCTATGAGCGGGTGGATGCCGCGGCGAGCCCAGCAGAGAAGGCTGCGCTCGGCAAGCTGGATGGCGCGGCGGTCACCGCGACCGAGCTCGCTGGCGACCCGATCACCGCGCGGCTCAGTCGTGCGCCGGGCAACGACGCGGCACTCGGCGGCGTCAAGGTGGTCACCGAGAAGGCCTGGTTCGCCGCCCGACCGAGCGGCACCGAGGACGTCTACAAGATCTATGCCGAATCCTTCGTCGGCGCCGACCACCTGCACCGCGTGCAGGCGGAGGCGACCACGATCGTCACTGCTGCGCTCGGCGGGTAGCTATGCGTAACCCCTCAATCAGCTATCGTTCAGCGCAGACCGTTTAGATGGTTGTCGGTACGCAGGAGTCTGCGTAGGACAACCAGAGGAAGTTATGATCACCCTGCGACACGGTGCCGCAATCGCCGGAGCGGCCGCGCTCCTTCTCTCCCTCGCGGCGTGTAGCGCCGTGGCGACGACTGCGTCACCGGCCCAGAAGCCCACGTCGACGCCGGTGGCTGCAGCACCAACCCCGGTGGCGAAGCCCGCCGTCGCCCCTGCGCAGCCAGCCGCACCGGCGGTCTCCCCGGCATGCGCCGGAAACCAGCCCGGAGTCAAGCACATCATCGTCAGCATCGGCGAACAGCACCTGTATGCCTGCGATGGACAATCCCTGCTTACTGACGCCCCCGTCACCACCGGCGCATCTGCAATCACGAACGTGAACGACGCGACTCCGATCGGCACCTTCCACATCACCAACAAGATCCGCAACACGGTGCTCGCTGGAAGAGATGTGAACGGCCCATGGAACGACCCGGTCCAGTATTGGATGCCGTTCACCACCGGAGGTGACGGATTCCACGACGCGTCCTGGCAGACATTCCCCCTCGGTAGCCCGCTTTACACGACTCAAGGTTCCCACGGTTGCGTCCACCTCCCCCTCGACGTGATAGCGACGCTCTTCAACTGGGCACCGGTCGGCACCCTCGTCACCATCGAAAGCTGACCCGGCCAACGCAGTCGGCCCAGGCTCGTCCCGGCGAAGCTGAGGGTTAGTGGTAGGTCGTGCCGCCGGGCAGTCCGAAGAACTCCTCGAGCGTTTCTACCCCCGTGTTGTGCAGCTCGGTCGAGAGCGTGACGCCGACATAGCGGTAGTGCCACGGTTCGAAGCTGTACCCCGTGACAGCGACCTTGTCGGCGGGGTAGCGCAGGACGAAGCCGTATTTCCACGCGTTGGCGGCCAGCCACTTGCCTTGCGGCGTATTTGCGAAGCAGGCCTGAAGGGAGCATGACGCCGGTACAGCGCTGATGTCGACGGCCAGACCGGTCTGGTGCTCGCTGTACCCGGGTCGCGCACTGATCGTGTCGGCCTGCGCTTGACCTTTCGTTTCCACGATCTGGTCGTAGACCGAGGTTTGCGCTGCGAACGATCGGTAGGCGCTCTGGACCGAGAACTTCAACTGGGATTCGGATGCCCCCGCCGCGAACATCGCGACGAGCGCATTGGCGACCTCCGCGCGCATGGGCTGGCGATTGACGTACGTGACCGCGGGGTACACCAGGTCGGTCGGGGCGTAATTGGCGGGATTGAGCGGCCTGGTCTTGTTCACGACCACCCAGATGCTCGACGGGTCGTCGACCGAGTTCGCTGCCTTATTGAATGGCGCAGCCGTCGGAGTCGGAGTCGACTTCGGCTTCGGCTTCGGCTTCGGCGAGGCGGATGTCGCACCCGTCGCCGCCGCGACCGGCTCCTTCGCCGCCGTCGGGCCCGACGAACAGGCGACAAGACTCAACACGATTGCGCCAATGCCGAGCGCCGTAACCAGTCCGCGCCTGACTGGTCGGCGGGCGGATGCTCGGCTAAGCAGTGGGCGATCGGCGTTCACGTGACGAGCATAGGAGCCTTCAGCTGTTCGCCAGGGGCGAACCGCCCAGTCCACTACAACTGGAGTGTTGGCGAAAACATCGCGGAGGGTGTAACTTTGCAGTCTGCGCAATAATTTGCACCGCCCACATCGGCGTGACGCCCGTGCATCAAGCATCCAATCCCATAAACACAATTCGAGGTTCCATGTCACGCGTCGAAACCCAGGCAGCACCGCATCCGAAAGACTCCGGCGGTGTCATGACTCACCGCCAGATCATGTTCGTCATCTACGGGCTCATGGCAGGCATGTTCCTGTCAGCGCTCGATCAGACGGTGGTCGGCACATCCATCCGCACGATCGCGGATGACCTGAACGGCCTCAGCCAGCAGGCGTGGGTAACCACCGCCTACCTCATCGTCTCGACCATCGCGACGCCGATCTACGGCAAGCTGTCCGACATCTTCGGCCGCCGGCCACTCTTCATCTTCGCGATCTCGATCTTCCTTGTCGGCTCCATCGCCTCCGGCTTCGCCACGTCGATGGTCGAGCTGTCTGTCTCCCGTGCCATCCAGGGCCTCGGTGCCGGTGGCCTGATGGCCCTTCCGCTGGCGATCATGGGTGACATGCTTGCGCCGCGCGACCGCGCGAAGTACCAGGGGTACTTCCTCGCCGTCTTCGGCATCTCGAGCGTCATCGGCCCGCTGATCGGTGGCCTCTTCGCCGGCGCCAACCAGATCCTCTGGATCACCGGATGGCGCTGGGTCTTCCTGGTCAACATCCCGATCGGCATCATCGCCCTCGTCATCGTGTGGATGTTCCTGCACCTGCCCAAGCGCGCCGCCAACCGCGCCGTCCGTATCGACTGGTGGGGTGCAACGGCGGTCATCGTTGCACTCGGCCCGCTGCTGCTTGTCGCAGAAAACGGGCAGGCCTGGGGCTGGGGTTCCGCTGGCGCGATCGCCTGCTACGTGATCGGCGCGGTAGGTGTCCTCGCGTTCATCCTCATCGAACGGGTCATGGGAGATGACGCGCTCATCCCGCTGAAGCTGTTCAAGAGCGCCACCTTCTCGATGGCGACCATTCTCGGCATCCTCGTCGGCTTCGGGATGTTCGGTGCACTCTCCACGATTCCGCTCTACCTGCAGCTCGTCGAGGGCTCGACCCCGACCGAGAGCGGCTTCCAGCTGCTTCCGATGATCCTCGGCCTGATGATCTCCGCGATCGTCAGTGGCCAGCTCATCTCCCGCACCGGCGGCTACCGAATGTTCCCCATCCTGGGCACCGCGTTCCTCTCAGTC
>JAUZGC010000245.1 GCA_030840105.1 Microbacteriaceae bacterium | reverse complement strand
GCTTCTTGACCAGACCCTCATTAGCGGTGTCGGGAACATCTACGCTGATGAGGCACTCTGGGCAGCGAAGGTCCACTACGCCCGGCCGGCCGCGACGCTCTCGCCGGCTCGTTCGAAGGCTCTCCTCCGCGAGGTGAGGCTTGTGCTCGCGAAGGCCCTCGCGGAGGGCGGCACGAGCTTCGACGCGCAATACGTGAACGTCAACGGGGAATCCGGATACTTCTCGCACAGCCTGAATGCCTATGGCCAACAGGGGAAGCCATGCCCGCGCTGCGGGGCGACCATCGTGCGGGAACAGTTCATGAACCGCTCATCGCACCTCTGCCCCCGCTGCCAGCGCTGGAAGTGAGGGGATTGTATGGAACGGGGTTGGCGCAGCTCCTGTATGCGACGGGGCGCAGATGCCGTAGGTCTCTGGCAGTATCAGGACGTCGACTTCGATTACCTCCTCTGAAAGAGATCATGGCATGCCTAAACCGCTCTTCATCACTCTTCTCATCGCACTTCCCATAATCATCGGGGGAGCGATGGGGAACGGCTATCTGTTCCTGCTCACTCTGGTGTTGGTTCTAGTCGTCAACCCCGTCATCCGTACGATCCGCAAGAACCGCTATTTCGGATCGGAACACTTCCAGACCCTGAAGGCTGAGATCGCCGCAGTCGTTGCAGAGCACAACGACGTTGTGACCTACGTCCAGGAGATCCGCTCGCAGGGTTCGTTTGAGCTTGGAGCCTCCTCCACCGGTCAGCATGCGCACCTCGCCGCGTTCGAGAACACTTCGGCGTGGAACAATCGGCGTGACCGCAATGTCGCCGAATACGCGCGGCACGTGCACAACGCATCGCTGCAGGTCGTCCGCAATGCCAGCACTGATCCGATCAAGTACCTGATGAAGTACTTCGGCATCAAGGCCGACCAGGTGACACTCGTCGACGTCCAGCGCGTCGCCGGTGACATTTCCCGGCTGGAAGCGGCCGTCGCCAACGTCAAGGGTCGCGAAGCGGACATCACAGCGAAGATCAACCCGCCTGCTTTCATCCTGAAGCACTACCGCGAGGAGTTCTGGAATCAGGTCGGTGTCCAGCTGTCGCCTATCTCAGTGCCTTACCCGCAGTACAAATTCCAGTACACCTCGGCAGGTGGCAACACGGGACAGACGACGAGTGTCCAGCTCAACACCCCGACGCTCGAAGCGCTGTCGGAGACCCTGGTCGATAAGATCCGCTGGACGAAGTCCGCAGCTGGCCAGCGCGCGTTGATGACCGCGAAGCTGCGCGGACAGATCAAGGAACGCGACCGGTACGCATGCTTGCGGTGCTGGGTCTCCCTGGCCGCTGAGCCTCACCTGCTGCTCGAGGTCGACCACATCACGCCTGTGTCCAAGGGCGGTCTCAGTACCCCCGAGAATCTGCAGACGCTGTGCTGGCGGTGCAACCGCGCCAAGGGTGCGAAGGTCGGCGTGTAACGCGACCGCGACGTATTTCTGACGGCCGACGCATCGAGCGGCCTGTTCGTCTTTAGAACGTTGTGACGCAGGAGGGGTCGCGGGTTGAATCCCGTGACCCTTCCTGTGTGGGCCCAGAGCGAGAAGTCGTCCTGCCTTGGTCGGGGACGTCGAACCAGGAGCCGTTCGCGAGCTGCGCGAGTTCGTGACGGGCTCCAGATCCCTGAGGGTAACGGGGCCGAGGGTGCGGAGTGGGGACGGTGGGTCGCCTTCTGCCCGCGATTGGCGCTCCGCTGGTCGATCAGTGACCCTTGTGCGAGGCGGCGCTTTACGGAGCCAGGCGGCGTCTGCAGCGACGCCGCGGAGCAACGGGAGGCCGTGTCGGCCTCGTGACCGTCACACTTGGACATAAACGTTGGATGCTGCGGTGAGCAGGGATACTTCTCGCACGGTCTCAACTTACGGCCGGCGGGAAACCATGCCAGCGCTGCAGGACGTCGCGCATCCCACCTCTGCCCCGCTGCCAGAGGTCGGGTCGGTCAACCTCTTAACGTACGTATTAAGTCTGCGTTTCATCTTCCGATTTCCTGCCGAAATGCTTTGAGTCCGTTCCCGACTCTTATACGCTCAGGCACATATACCCGTGGAACCGAGGCAGTTAGCCTCGGCGCACCTTCCCGCATTCATTCGAGAGGTAGATCCATGCTTAAAAAGAAAGTCCTGACCAGTTTGGCCATTGCCGCAGCGGCTGGCCTCCTGATGTCAGGTTGTGCAAACCAGGGATCCACCGGCACGAGCACGTCGGCGAGCAAGATCGACATCCCTGCTATTACCACGATCCAGACCCCGGCCAATGCGGTGCTTCCCGCCGGCGACGGCAAGGCGAAGTGCGCCGCGGGCCTGACGCTCGGGTACATCGGCGCAGAGACGGGCGCAAATGCCCAGCTGGGCATCAACATCTACGACGGTGTCCAGCTCGCCCTTGACCAGCACAACAAGGCCAACCCCGGTTGCCAGGTCGGCTTCAAGAAGTTCGACACGGAAGGTGACCCGACCAAGGCGACCGGCCCGGTGACCCAGGCCGTCAATGAGGCGGACATCGTCGGCGTCGTCGGTCTTCCCTTCTCTGGTGAGTCGAAGGCGACCGGCAATATCCTCGAGCAGAAGGGCCTCGTTCACATCACGCCGTCTGCCACGAACCCCGGCCTGACCACGAACGGCTGGACCACGTTCTTCCGTGGCCTCGGCAATGATGCGGTCCAGGGCCCGGCTGCGGCCAAGTTCGTCACCGGCAAACTGCAGGCGAAGAAGGTCTACCTGGTGCAGGACGACTCCGACTACGGCATCGGTCTCGCAGCCACGACCTCGAAGGCCCTCGGCAGTGCGCTCATCGGCACCGATAAGGTCACGACCGGCCAGAAGGACTTCTCGGCGGTGATCTCCAAGATCATCAACGCGAAGCCGGACGCGGTGTACTACTCGGGTTACTACGCCGAGGGTGCTCCATTCGACCAGCAACTCGTCACCAAGGGCTACACCGGAACGTTCGTCGCACCTGATGGCGTGAAGGACGACCAGTTCATCAAGCTGGCCGGTAACGCGTCGGCCAACGCGTACTTCACCTGCCCCTGCATCCCCGGTGAGCTTATCCCCACCTTCGAAAGCGCGTACAAGACGGCGTTCAACCTGGAGCCGGGAACATACTCGATCGAGGGCTACGACGCCGCGACGATCCTGCTCTCGGGCATCGACGCGGGCAAGACCACTCGGGCAGACCTCCTGGCCTGGGTCAAGTCGTACGACAAGGACGGCCTGAGCAAGCACTACAAGTGGGATTCCACGGGCGAGCTCCAGGCGCCGACCGTGTACGGCTACAAGGTGGAGAACGGCAAGATCGTTCCCATCGGGACGATCGGATAGTTCGCAATAGTGAGAGTGCCGCGGGGATGACGCTCGCGCGTCCCCCCGCGGCATTCTCGTTGTCCATTGTGGCTATCCGCCCGGATCTGCGCTGATTCGGGCTCGTCTAGGTCTGGATGTCTGAATGCTCGACTTGCTGCTTGTCCACCCCGTATCGGCGAATGACTGGATCTCCTTCGACATCCCCTCGCTGATCCAGAACTTTTGGAGTGCCACCTTCGATGGCCTCACCTTTGGGGCCATCTACGGTCTCATCGCCGTGGGGTACACCCTCGTCTATGGCGTTCTCAACCTCATCAACTTCGCGCACTCCGAGGTCTTCATCGTCGGCGCATATGCCGTGGTTCTCGTCCTCTCTGCGCTGGGTTTCGGGCCATCAGTGCCGAACCTGCCGCTGAGTTCGATCATCCTCGACCTCGTGCTCGCCCTTATCCTCGCGATGCTCGCGTCCGCAGCGACCGCGTTCGTCCTGGAGCGGGTGGCGTACCGACCATTGAGAAAGCGAAACGCACCGCGGCTCGTGTTCCTCATCACGGCCATCGGCGCGTCGTTCGCGATCCAGTACACGATCTTCCTGGTCCGGGGCGCGAACGCCGAGCCCGCGGTCACGATGTTCCAGGCCCAACCCGTCTTCGACGTCTTCGGCACGATCATCAACAGCCAGCAGATCATCATCGTCATCGCCGCGGTGATCCTGATGATCCTCACCGACCAGTTCATCCGGCGTACGCGGGCCGGCCGCGGCATCCGTGCCGTCGCCCAGGACCCGGACACGGCCACGCTCATGGGCGTCAATAAGGAGCGCATCATCATCATCACGTTCGTCGTCGGCGGCATCCTCGCCGGTGCGGCAGCCCTGTTCTACGTCATGCTCGTTCCCTCCGGCGTTCAGTACAACGGAGGCTTCGTGCTCGGGGTCAAGGCGTTCGCAGCGGCCGTGCTCGGCGGAATCGGGAATGTGCGGGGCGCGCTGCTCGGTGGTCTCCTCCTCGGCATCATCGGCAACTACGGCCAGATCCTGCTGGGCGATTCCCAATGGACGGATGTTGTTGCCTTCGTCATCCTGGTGCTCGTCCTCCTCGTCAAACCCACGGGCATCCTGGGCACGTCTCTCGGAAGGAGCAGGGCATGAGCATGAGTGAGGGCCCGAAGGTCCTTCCGGGCGCGGAGACCGAGAAGGAGGCCATCGACGTCGAGGCCAGGCCGAAGCGAAGTGGCGGTTTCTTCCAGCCGCTGACCGACAGGTGGAACGGACTGCCACGCCAGGTCCAATGGTTGTGGCTCGTCGTCGTCGTCGTCATCGCGTACCTGCTTCCCATTCTGGACATCCCGATCGTCACGACCCAGCCGGGCAACGACTGGGCCCTCGCCTGCTTCAGCATGGCCAGTTACGCGCTCATCGCCGTCGGGCTGAATGTCGTCGTGGGCTTCGCCGGTCTCCTCGACCTGGGGTATGTCGCGTTCTTCGCGGTCGGGTCGTACACGGCGGCACTGCTGACGAGTCCAGACTCGCCCTTCGTGCACATTCCGTACCTCTGGACGATTCCCGTGGCGATGGCGGTCACGATGTTCTTCGGTGTCGTTCTCGGCGTGCCGACGCTGCGTCTGCGCGGTGACTACCTGGCGATTGTGACGCTCGGCTTCGGTGAGATCGTGCGCATCCTCGCCACGATCATCCCCGCGCTCAAGGGCCAGGTCGGATTCCAGAACATCGGGCGTCCGCCCGGAACAGCTGCGGATGGCGAGCCGATCTTCGCGAACTCGAACGGCACTCCCTGGTACTGGCTGACGCTGACGATCATCATCATCGTGCTCCTGCTGGTGGGAAACCTCGAGCGCAGCCGTGTCGGTCGCGCCTGGATCGCAATCCGGGAGGACGAGGACGCCGCCGAGATCATGGGCGTCCCCACGTTCAAGTACAAGGTGTGGGCCTTCGCGATCGGCGCATCGATCGGTGGACTTTCTGGCGCGCTGTTCGCGGGCCAGGTCGGCTTTGTGAACAACCAGAAGTTCGACGTGCAGACCTCTATCCTGTTCCTCGCGGCGGTCGTCCTGGGCGGCGCGGGTAACAAGGTCGGAGCACTCCTCGGTGGCGTCATCGTCGCCTATATCCCGTTACGGTTCACGGCAATCGCCAACTACAAGTACCTCATCTTCGGGATCGCGCTTGTACTCATCATGATCTTCCGTTCGAAGGGGCTGCTTCCCGCGAGGCAGCGACTGCTTGCGTATGGGCGAACTGCGTATCGACGGGTCACCTCGAAGCAGGGTCACGCGGCTCCACCCGCGGCGACGGACGCAGGGAAGGGAGCGGCGTCATGAGTAGCGAAACCTTCGGATCGCCCGGCACGGGCACGGCCATCGACCACGCCGCGGAGCTTGAGGTCGATGCTGCGGTCGCGGCAGCGGCGGCCCCTGATCGCGACATCGCCGTCGAGGTCGGCGACAATATCGTCGAGGTGAAGAATCTGACGGTCAAGTTCGGCGGTCTGGTTGCACTCGACGATGTGTCATTTACCATCAAGCGCGGGGAGATCCTGGGCCTGATCGGGCCGAATGGCGCGGGGAAGACGACGGCATTCAACGCCATGACGGGTGTCTACAAGCCGACCAGCGGCGATGTGCTCCTGGAAGGCAAGTCCATCAAAGGGCGCAAACAGCACGCCATCACGCGCCTCGGTCTCGCCCGGACGTTCCAGAACATCCGGCTGTTCGGGGAGATGACGGCGCTGGAGAACGTCGTCGTCGGGCTGGACGCCCGGCACCGGACGAGTGTCGTCGGCGCGCTGCTTCGCCTGCCCAGGCACATCCGCGAAGAGAAGACCGCCATCGATCGAGGCATGGCGCTGCTCGAGTTCGTCGGCATCGCCAGCCAGGCCGGCGTGCTTGCCCGCCACCTTCCGTACGGCTACCAGCGCCGCCTCGAGATCGCCAGGGCTCTCGCCACCGACCCGAAGGTACTGTGTCTCGACGAGCCGGCCGCCGGGTTCAACCCGGCGGAGAAGGAAGAGCTCATGGCGCTCATCCGTACTATCCGTGCGGACGGCTACACGGTGCTCCTGATCGAACACGACATGAAGCTCGTCATGGGCGTCACCGATCGGATCGTGGTGCTCGAGTTCGGCCGCAAGCTTGCCGACGACACGCCAACGGTCATCCGCAATGACCCGCGCGTGATCGCCGCCTACCTGGGGGAGCCTGAAGATGACGTTGCTTGAGCTGAAGAATGTCAGCGTGCATTACGGGCGCATCGAGGCGATCCACGACATGTCGTTCTCCGTGGAAGAGGGCGAGATCGTGAGTCTCATCGGCGCGAATGGCGCGGGCAAGACCACGACCATGAAGACCATCTCGGGGCTTCTCAATCCCTCCCGCGGGTCTCTTACATTCGATGGTCAGGAAATCACGAAAATGAAGGCGCACATCCGTGTCGTCAAAGGGATCTCGCAGGCTCCGGAGGGGCGGGGGATCTTCCCCGGCATGACGGTCATGGAGAACCTCGACATGGGCGCGTTCGGTCGCAAGGACCGCAGCGGCATGGGCGCGGACTTCGAACGTGTCTTCACGCTGTTCCCGCGGCTCGCGGAGCGAAAGACGCAGATCGGCGGAACGATGTCCGGCGGCGAGCAACAGATGCTCGCCATCGGGCGTGCGCTCATGTCGGCGCCGCGGCTGCTTCTGCTCGATGAACCATCGATGGGACTTGCCCCCCAGTTCATCAAACAGATCTTCACGATCATCACCGAGATCAACCAGCAGGGAACCACCATCCTGCTCGTTGAACAGAACGCGAACCAGGCGCTCGCGCGTGCCCACCGCGCATTCGTGCTCGAGACCGGCACGATCACGCACAGCGGAACCGGCAAGGAACTGCTGGCCAATCCCGCCATCAAGGAGGCATACCTGGGCGTCGGATAGCGCGCGTGTGCCGACGGGCGCCCGGCCTAGCCGTCGTAGCGTGAAGAGTCCGATACCGTAGACCCAGACATTCGGCGCGATCACATGGGAGGGACGGTCAGGTGTACCTGAAGAGCCTGACTCTCAAAGGGTTCAAGTCCTTCGCACAGCCGACCACATTTGCGTTCGAGACGGGCGTCACCTGCGTGGTCGGGCCCAACGGATCCGGTAAGTCCAACGTCGTCGACGCGCTCGCGTGGGTCATGGGGGAGCAGGGCGCAAAGACACTGCGTGGCGGCAAGATGGAAGATGTCATCTTCGCCGGCACATCGACGCGCGGTCCGCTTGGGCGCGCAGAGGTCACCCTCACGATCGACAATTCGGATGGCGCCCTGCCGATCGAATATGCCGAGGTCACGATCTCGCGCACCCTGTTCCGCAACGGGGGCAGCGAGTACGCCATCAACGGCAACGCCTGCCGCCTGCTGGACGTGCAGGAGCTCCTGAGCGACTCCGGTCTCGGACGCGAGATGCACGTCATCGTCGGGCAGGGTCAACTCGACGCCGTGCTGCGCGCGAGTCCGGAGGAGCGGCGCGGATTCATTGAAGAAGCCGCCGGCATCCTCAAACACCGCAGGCGCAAGGAGAAGACCTTGCGCAAGCTGGAGGCCATGCAGACCAACCTGACCAGGCTGAGTGACCTCGCCGGCGAGATCCGGCGCCAGCTGAAGCCCCTCGGTCACCAGGCCGAGATTGCGCGCGAGGCGCAGACGATCGCCGCCGTCGTCCGCGACGCGCGTGCCCGGCTGCTGGCGGACGAGGTCGTTACGCTCCGGACGGCTCTTGACGACCACGGCCGCACCGAAAGCGAGCGGCACAGCGAGCGCATCGTGTTGCAGGAGCAGCTCGAGCAGAAGCAGCTGCGCGTTGCGCGCCTCGAGCACGACCAGATCGGGGATGCGGTCGACGTGGCCCGGCGCACGAGCTTCGGGCTCGAGTCTGTGCAGGAGCGCCTGCGCAACCTGTACACGATGGCAAACCAGCGGCTTGCGCTGCTCGGATCGCAGGCGGATGCTCCCGATTCGGGGCCCAGCGTGACGCCCCAGATGGTCGAGGATGCGCGAGGCGAGGCCGACCGATTGCGCGGGCTGGTTGTCGAGGCCGAAGCGGCGTGGGTCTCGGCACAAGCCGCCACCCGGGCCACTCGCGCAAGCCTCGATTCGGTCGATGACGAGATCGCGGCGCAGAGCGCGCTTGTCTCGCGGCACGACCTTGAACTCTCGAAGCTGAACGGCCAGGTCGACTCCGCGGCGTCACGCCTGGCCGCGGTGCGTGGCGAGGTACTCCGCCAGCAGAATGCGCTGGACGCAGCGACCGAGCGACGCGAGACCGCCCGCGCCCTGTTCGCGACACGCGAGTCCGAAGCCGCGACGGCTGACGCGGGCGAGAGCAACCTCGACGAGGCGTACGAGCTCGCGCAGGGTGTCGTCTTCGAGGCCGAAGGCGAGATCGAGCGACTGCGCGAAGAACTGCACGTGCTCGAGCGGGAGCGCGATGCGCTGGCCGCGCGCACGAGCGCCCTCTCGCTTGCCCTCAACCAGAAGGACGGCTCCGCGGCTCTCGTGGATGCCAGGCTCACGGGGGTGCGGGGGCTCGTTGCCGAGCACATGCGCGTGAGGCCGGGCTACGAGGCGGCCATCGCTGCCGCTCTCGGCTCTCTGGCGGATGCCGTACTCGCCGAGAACCGGGACGCGGCTTTCGAAGCGGTCGCCCATGCAACGGCCGACGACCTCGGTCGGGTCGAGGTCATCATCGCCAACGCTGGCGCGGTTCCGACCGGGCTCGCGGACATCCCCGGCGTCGTCCCGGCGCGCTCTGTCGTCGACGCGCCTGACGGCGTGCTCGGCATCCTCACGCACACGGCCATCGCGGACGACCTGGCGGCTGCACGCAGTGCCGGTCCCGCACTTGTCGGTAGCAACGCCGGAGCGCCCATCACGGTCATCACCAAGGCCGGCGAGGTACTCACCGAGTACGTGCTGCGCGGCGGATCCGGTGCCAAGCAGAGCAGGATCGAGCTCATCGCCGAGCGGGACGCGGCATCCGACCGCCTCGGTGAGGTGACCTCGCTGATCGACCGCGCCAGGTTCGCGCTCGCCGAACAGCGCGGCGTCCTGCAGCTTGCCAAGGAGCAGTCGGCCACGGCGCTCGCTGCCCTGCGCGAATTCGACTCGCAGCTGGCCGCACAGACGGAACAGCTCAACCGGCTCAAGGTGCAACTCGAAGCGTCCCAGGCGGAGTTCGACCGGCTGAGCGCCGCGCTCGCCCTCGCGAGCGAGACGGTCGCGGATGCGGAGACGGCGGTCGAGCGGGCCAAAGCCGAGCTCGAGGTCGCCAGCTCCAGGCCACGTCCGATTCTCGATGTCAGCGCCAGGGACGAGCTCTCGATCGAACTCGACTCCGCGCGGGAGGCCGAGGTCGAGGCGCGCCTGGTCGTCGAGACCGCGAAGGAACGCGTTCGTGCCGAGCAGGCACGCGGCGAGGCGCTTGCGCGGCAGCTGGAGGCCGACCGGGCCGCCGCGGCAGAGGCGGCGCGCCGCGCCGTCATCCGCGCACATCAGGTGGATGCCGCAACCGCGGTTCTCGGGGTTCTGCCCGCCGTTCTCGACTCCGTTGACCGCTCCGTCGCGCAAGCCCGCGTCGAGCTCGCCGCCGCGGAAGCCCAGCGTGCGAGCCAGAACGAGGAGTTGACGACACTCCGGCGCGAGGAGAACGCGCTGCGAGAGCGCCTGCAGGCCATCACCGAGAACATGCACGGCCTCGAGCTTCAGATCTACGAGAAGAAGCTGCACCTCTCGGGCCTGCTCGAGCGCGCAGGGAGCGAGCTCGGGCTCATCGAGGATGTGCTGGTGGCCGAGTACGGGCCGGAGGTCGCCATCCCTCCGGACCAGGAGGGCGGCGAAAGCATCCCGTTCAATCGCGAGGCGCAACGGAAGCGGCTCGCTGCAGCCGAGCGCACGTTCGCGCAACTGGGCCGCGTCAATCCGCTCGCGCTTGAGGAGTTCGCCGCCCTCGAGCAGCGCCACAAGTTCCTCACGGAACAGCTCACCGACCTCACGAACACCCGCAAGG
>JAUZGC010000230.1 GCA_030840105.1 Microbacteriaceae bacterium | reverse complement strand
ATGCGGCCAGATCGAGCCGGATTGCGCGCTCGACGCGGCGGCCGATCCTTCCGGCGCAGGCGCGGTCCCGAGTTCACTCATGTCCTCGACGGGTACAACGACCCTCAGGTCGAACCGCTTGCCGGATGCCGGCGCCACGATCTCGACGGGCGCGCGACCCCCGAGGAAGCGCGCCACCTCCTCCGGCGGACGCACGGTCGCAGACAGGCCGATGCGTTGCGCAGGGCGCGCGAGCATCGCATCCAGTCGCTCGAGCGAGACGGCGAGGTGGGCGCCGCGCTTGGTTGCCGCGACCGCGTGCACCTCGTCGATGATGACCGTCTCGACCGATCGCAGCGTCTCGCGCGCGGCCGAGGTGAGCATGAGGAACAGCGACTCCGGTGTCGTGATGAGGATGTCCGGCGGCGTCTTCACGAGCGCCCGCCGGTCACTCGATGGCGTGTCGCCAGAGCGCACGCCCACGGTCACGTGCGGTGGCTGGGCGCCGAGGCGCTTGGCGGTCTGGGTGATGCCGACCAGCGGGGCGCGCAGGTTGCGTTCGACGTCGACGCCGAGGGCTTTGAGGGGGGAAATGTAGAGCACGCGCGTACCGGTTGCCGCATCCGCCGCTGCCAGTCGGTCGATCGCCCACAGGAACGCGGAGAGCGTCTTGCCCGATCCGGTCGGAGCGACGACGAGGGCGTTCGAGCCGCGGGAGATCGCATCCCAGGCACCGATCTGGGCATCGGTGGGCGCGGGAAACGCCCCGCCGAACCACGCACGGGTCGCGGGCGAGAAGCGTTCGAGCACGTCGCTCATCCCACTATCTTCGCCGACTCGGCCGACTGAGGATGCGGCGATGCCAGACGCAGACGCAACCGACTCCGCAGAGCCAGCCAGCCAACAGCGACGCAGCCGACCCGCGGCAATCCGACTACAGCCGGGCGCGGATGAACGCGGCGATGTCGGTCAGCTCCGACGACGAGATGGAGTGTCCCATGCCCTCATAGATGCGACTGTCGAGCGTCGAGTGCGCGGGAAGCCAGTCCTCGGTGCGCTCGATCGAGACCGTGGGGATCGACGTGTCCGCCGTGCCGCGGCCCCAGAACACGGGCGGCCTCCGCTTGACGAGCTCGACATCGGTGTCGTGCGCCCCCCGTGGCACGAAGCCGGACAACGCCACGGCGTAGTCGAATCGCGTGGGGGCAAGACGCAAGAGCTGCAGCGCGACCGCTGCCCCTTGGGAGAAGCCAAGCAGGCCCACGGATGTCGCCTCCTGCGTGTCGAGCCAGTCGAGCACTGCGCTCGCGGCGGCATCCGCACTCTCCGCACTCGGATCGGACGTGTCGTTGCTGAAGCGCGAGAACCACGCGTAGCCGGGCCCCTCAGGGATCGGTGCGCGGACGGACGCAATGACGGGCTCGAGCGGAAGGTAGGCGGAGAGGCCGAACAGGTCGGTCTCATCGGATGCGTAGCCGTGCATGAGCACGAGCAGCGGACGCCCGACCCGGTCAGCTTCCGAAGCGGACCACAGCACGGCCCGCGGGTCGACGGCGGGGGTGGGAGGTGTCCTCATTGTTGCGCTCCTTATTGCTAGCCAGTCCATCTTTGCGCCTTATTGGCGCCATCAGGTGCGCCTTCAGCGGACAGCCTCGAAAAAGAATGTATTCGGTCCGTAGGATCGAACCCATGAGCGTGCGCACCCCCGATCCGACCCCGTCCGGCGACACACCGGACAACGAGCCTGCCTGGTTGAGCGATATCGAACTCGAGGAGGTCCGACGTCGGCTGCCGCTGCTTTACGTCGAGGCCGTGCCGGTGCGCGTCGACGGGCTGGGCCAGATCGTCGAGGTCGGCATCCTGCTGCGCGCGAACGCGGTCGGCGAGATGACCCGCACCCTCGTCTCCGGCCGCGTGATGTACGGCGAGACCTTGCGGGAGGCGCTCTTCCGCCACCTCGAGAAAGACCTCGGACCGATGGCTTTTCCACAGCTTCCCGCGAGCGCCGTGCCGTTCCAGGTCGCGGAGTACTTTCCCCTGCCCGGTGTCTCGCAGTACACGGATGACCGCCAGCACGCGGTCTCGATGGCGTACGTCGTTCCCGTCACGGGCACCTGCCAGCCCCGCCAGGATGCGCTCGAGCTGACCTGGATGACTCCCGAGGAGGCGGCGTCGCCCGCGATCTCCGAGGAGATGGAGGGTGGCCGCGGCGCGCTTCTGCGCGCGGCGCTCGCATCCGTCGGTCGCCTGCCCTAGGCAGGTCTTTCAGCGCAATCCCGCCGGAATCGGTAATCCCGAATTGGGGGTGGGGCAGGACTTTTAGCGCACCATCCGGATCGCGCGGATCGACTCGTTGCCCATCGGGTCGTCCTTGCTCGTGCCGTCGGGTTCGAACCCGTTCCGGCCATAAAACCGGAGTGCTCTGGGGTTGTCCTCCGCGACCCAGAGTGACGCTGGTTGTTCACCGAGCGTGGCATCGATCAGCGCTTGCGCGAGCCCGGATCCATGCTGCGCCGCGAGCAGATAGATCGCATAGAGCTCGAGTTCGCGCGGGGCATCGGCGTCGCGCGCCGGGCCAGCAACCGCGAATCCAACGATCTGCTCCCGCTCTGCAGCGACGTGGATGGTTCGATCAGGACGGTCGGAGCCGAGGATGCTTGACCACCGGGCGCTGCGCTCGTCGACGGAAATACCTTCGAGGAAGTCGGCCGACAACAGGTGCGCGTACGCCTCGCGCCAGGCCTGCACATGGACATCGGCGATCCCCGCGGCATCGGCGACGGACGCTGGGCGGATGCTCGAGAGTGCGTTCACGAAGCGAGCATATTGCGCTTGCCGCTATCCAGGCAGCAATAGAGCGCGGTGATGTACGTCACTTGCGCTGGGTCAGTCGGCGGGTTTGATGGCGACGCGCCCGCTGCCGGTGCGGGCAAGGTACAGGCGGGCGCCGGTTCGGGCGAGGAACTCGTCGACGGCCTCGCGGGAGCCTTGCCACCAGCCGTAGTCGTCGAGCAGGAGAACACCGCCCGGCATGAGCCGGTCGTAGAGGTGCGCCAGTTCATGCGCGGTCGATTCGTACCAGTCCGTGTCCAGCCGCAGCACCGCGATGCGTTCGGGCGCCTCGCCGGGGATGGTCTGCTCGACCGGCCCTTTGACGAAATGCAGCTTCTCCTTCGGGTAGGGGACGTGACGAAAGCCCTCCTGCACGTCCTCGAGGGAGGCATACGCCCACACGCGCGATGTCTTGCCGTACGAGGCCAAGAGGTCGGCTGCGGGTCGACCGTCGCCACGCCGGTCCCGCGGGCTGGGCGCTGTCATGCCCTCGTACGTGTCGAACAGGTACAAGTCGCGCTCGTGTGTGCCCGCAGCGTCGAGTGCCCGGGCAATCGCGTGCATGCTCCCGCCGCGCCACACGCCGCACTCCACGACCGCCCCGGGAATCTCGTGTCGGGTGACGTAGCGGGCTGCCATGATCACCGCGTACAGCTTCTCGGCGTTCGTCATCGTGTAGGGCTGTACCACGCGGATGATCGCTGAGGCCTCCTCGTCGATATCCGCCGGAATGTTCCCCGCCGGAGCCTCGCCGCGGCGGGCGCGCCGCAGTTCATACCCGGTCAGTTGCGAAAGGACACCATTGAAACGCTTCGGCACCGACATGATCCACAAGGTACCGCACCGTCGGAGATGAGTGATTCCGGGGGTGTCGCCGTACGTTCGGCACCTCGCCGCGGAAGGGGCCGAATCGAGCGCGACCGACAAACATGGCCCCTCACGCCGAAGCGCGAGGGGCCAAAGTTCGGTGATGCGAAAGAGCGTTAGCCCTGCGCGCGACGCGGCCCGCGGCCGCGACCGGTGCTCCCGCCGCCGACGAGGCTGCCGACGTGCAGCTTGCCGCCGGAGCGACCCGCCCCGCCCTGGCCGGCGTTCGACTGCGAGCGGCCCTGCGATGATCCGGATGCTCCCTCGCTCCGCGAGTTGGCGCCGTGCGTGGATGCGCCGCGCGTGGAAGCGCCGTCGTTGCGCGCGTTGCCGTGACCTCCGGTCGCGGGACGACCGGAACGGTCCCGGCGCGGACGACCGGATGCGTCATCCGCTGATCCGCCACGTCCGCTGCCCTGAGCGGAACGGCCGTCGCGACCGGCGCCCTGGCCGTCGCGGCCCGAACCCTGCCCATCGCGGGCCGCGCGCTTGCGCTGCGCGTTGGCACCCTGGGAGCGACCGCCTCGCGACTGGCCGCCGCCCTGTCCGCGTTCCGGCTGAGCCTGCCGCGGCAGCGGCTTGACGTACGGGGCGACGTCGCCGACGAGCGTGACGACGGGTGCCGAGTTGGCGTCCACCTGCTGCGGCGTCACCGTGATGGCGGCCTTGCGCAGGAGGGTCTTGACGTCCGAACGCTGCGTGGGCAGCACGACGGTGACGACGTCACCCTCGCTGCCGGCGCGCGCCGTGCGGCCCGAGCGGTGCAGGTAGGCCTTGTGTTC
>JAUZGC010000216.1 GCA_030840105.1 Microbacteriaceae bacterium | reverse complement strand
CCGACGTGCGCGACGGCTTGAAGCCTGTGCAGCGTCGCATCCTGTACCAGATGAGCGAGATGGGACTCCGCCCCGACCGCGGTCACGTCAAGTCCGCGCGCGTCACCGGCGAAGTCATGGGCAAGCTGCATCCGCACGGTGACGGCGCCATCTACGACGCGCTGGTGCGCATGTCACAGGACTTCACCCTGCGCGTGCCGCTCATCGATGGGCATGGCAACTTCGGGTCGCTCGACGACGGCCCGGCCGCGGCCCGTTACACCGAGGCGCGGCTCACGGCATCCGCCCTCGCCATGACAGAGGACCTCGACGAAGACGTCGTGGACTTCGTACCCAACTACGACAACCAGCTCATGCAGCCGGATGTCCTTCCCGCCGCTTTTCCGAACCTCCTGGTCAATGGCGCGAGTGGCATCGCCGTCGGCATGGCCACCAACATGGCGCCGCACAACCTGATCGAGGTCGTGGGTGCAGCACGCCACCTGCTCGCCAATCCGGACGCGACTCTCGACGACTTGATGGAGTACGTGCCGGGCCCCGACCTGCCCACGGGCGGCACGATCGTCGGCCTCGCCGGCATCAAGGACGCGTACGCAACGGGCCGGGGCAGCTTCAAGACCCGGGCCAGGGTCAGCGTCGAGAGCATCACGGCCCGCAAGAGCGGCCTGGTCGTCACGGAGCTGCCGTACCTCGTCGGGCCGGAGAAAGTGATCGAGAAGATCAAGGATGGCGTCAACTCCAAGAAGCTGAATGGCATCTCCGACGTCACCGACCTGAGCGACCGCACGAAGGGCCTGCGCCTGGTGATCGGGATCAAGACCGGCTTCAGCCCAGAGGCCGTACTCGAACAGCTCTATCGGCACACGCCGCTCGAAGACGGCTTCAGCATCAATAACGTCGCCCTCGTCGATGGTGGCCCGCAAACCCTGGGGCTCCGCGAACTCCTGCGGGTCTATGTCGACCACCGCATTTCGGTCGTGACCAGGCGCTCGACCTACCGGCTGCTGCGACGACGGGAACGCCTGCACCTCGTCGAGGGCCTCCTGATCGCGATCCTCGACATCGACGAGGTCATCCAGGTCATCCGAGCGAGCGACGACACCGAGCAGGCCCGCACGCGCCTGATGGACGTGTTCGACCTCAGCACCCTGCAGGCCGACTACATCCTCGAACTGCGCCTGCGTCGCCTCACGCGTTTCTCGCGCATCGAGCTCGAGGCTGAGCAGAGCCAGTTGCTCGCCGAGATCGCCGAGCTCGAGGCGATTCTGGCGAGCCAGGCACGCATCAACCAGCTTGTCTCCGACGAGCTCGAGGATGTCGCGGCACGGTTCGGCACCCCGCGGCGAACCCTGCTTACCGAGGCGCGACCGTCGATCGCCACGCCCGGCCCCCGTGGCTCGCGCGGCGCACCCGCGGTCCTCGAGGTCGCCGACATCCCGTGTCGGGTCTACCTGAGCACTTCGGGACGAATCGTTCGCGTGGACCAGCAGGCGGATGACGATGGCGGGCTCGACCGGATCGTCGCGCCCGCGCGCCGCAGCAAGCACGACGCAATCCAGTCCTCGCTCACCACCACGAGCCGCACCGAGATCGGTGCCGTCACGAACCGCGGCAGGCTCATCCGATTCTCCCCGGTTGACCTGCCTGTCGTGCCATCCAACTCGATCCAGCTTGCGGCCGGCGTCAAGGTCAGCGACTATCTCGCACTCGCCGACCGGGGTGAGCGCGTGCTCGCCGTCGTCTCCCTGGAGGCCCGGACGTCGATCGCGCTCGGCACCAGGCAGGGCGTCGTCAAGCGACTCACCGCGGGCGACTGGGCCAACCGACCGGACTTCGACGTCATCACGCTCAAGCCCGGCGACGAGGTGGTCGGAGCCGTGCAGGGCGAGGACACCGACGAGCTGGTGTTCGTGGCATCCGATGCCCAGCTCCTCCGCTTCCCCGCGAGTTCGGTTCGCCCCCAGGGACGCGCGGCGGGCGGCATGGCTGGCATCAGCCTCGGCGCCGGCGCACGAGTGATCTTCTTCTCGAGTGTTCCCGTTGGCGATCCATCGGTCGTCGTGACCGTCGCGTCCGGCACCGACAAGCTTCTGGGCGTCGATCCGGGCAGCGCGAAGGTGAGCGACTTCGTCGAGTTCCCGGCCAAGGGCCGCGCGACGGGCGGCGTACGTTCGCACCGCTTCCTCAAGGGTGAAGACGAGCTCACACTCGCCTGGGTCGGGCGCTCCCCTGCGCTCGCTCTCGCTCCGGATGGCGCTGCGCGCGAGCTACCGGAGGGCGGCGCCAGGCGCGACGCATCCGGGCAGGGCCTCGACGGCGTCATTGGATCCGTCGGGCACCAGCTCGGCTGATCAGGCGCCGGCTCGGCCGGTTGGGCACCGGTTCGGCTGGAGCGAGTCTCCATTTCGGGTGTTGCCTGGAATAGGCTTGGGCGCCGTGGGGCTGCGACTTGTTCAGGTGAATTTCAAGGCTCGGGATGACTCAGCGCTTGGCCGGTTTTGGGCGGAGGCGCTCGACTGGGGTGTTTCCAGCGAGGGACCCGGCGTGACAAATGTTGAACCCGTGGGATTCGTCTGGCCGGACCCTGTCGCCGTCTGCGTCGATGTCGTCTCCGTCCCGGACCCCGAAACGGTGAATTACCGCGCGCACCTCGATCTCGCCACCACCTCTGCAGCTCATCAGGCGGAGTTGGTCGCGCGCCTGAAGGAGCTCGGAGCGACATCAGCCGACGTGGGCCAGGGTGACGTGCCATGGACGGTCCTGGCCGACCCGGAAGGCAACGTGTTCTGCGTGCTGGAGCCCCGATCGATCTACCAGGACACCGGGCCGATCGCCGCGGTGGTGGTCAACTGCGCGGATCCGCGGGCCATGGCCCGGTTCTGGTACGAGGCGATGGACTGGACCCTGCACGAGGTGACGGATGACCATGCGAGGCTGCGCTCAGCCAAGGGTGTCGGGCCGTATCTGGAGTTCCTTCGCACACCCGACGTGAAGACCGTGCGGACCCGTGTCCATCTCGACCTGAGACCGTACCCGGGCGACGACCAAGCGGCAGAGGTTGCCCGGCTGCGGGCCCTGGGCGCCCGCGACGCCGATATCGGCCAGGGCGATGTGCCATGGGTGGTGCTCACCGACACTGAAGGCAACGAGTTCTGCGTCCTCACCCCGGGCTGACACAGAACCTCGGTACCCCGAAGAACTCACCCTTCGATCATGCCGTGCGCTTGACCACGCACAAGGGAGACGCACCCTGGACGTCGACCGCAGGGTCAGACGTCGATCCGTGAGCGCGACAGCTCGTTCGATCCGGCGATGATGAAATCCTTGCGAGGGGCAACGTCGTTGCCCATGAGCAGCTCGAACACCTTCGCAGCCTGCTCGGCATCCTGAACCCGTACGCGGCGCAGGGTGCTGTGCCTGCGGTCCATGGTCGTCGTCGCGAGCTGGTCGGCATCCATCTCGCCGATTCCCTTGTAGCGCTTGATCGGCTCCTGGTAGCGCTTGTTGGTGCGCTTCAGTCCGGCGAGGATGCCCTGCAGCTCGGCCTCCG
>JAUZGC010000183.1 GCA_030840105.1 Microbacteriaceae bacterium | reverse complement strand
GTCCCATCTCCGAAGTCCCAGGCGTAGCCGGCGACGGTGCCGTCAGAATCTGACGAGGTCGATCCGTCGAAGCTCGCCGCGAGGTTCACCGCGGACGACGTGAATGCGGCGACGGGCGGCTGGTTGGGTGGCGGTGCAGTGACCGTGACTGTCTTCGTCACCGCTCCGGTTGCGCCCTGGTTGTCAGTAACTGTCAGGGTGACCTGGTAGCTACCGCCCGCTGCATACGCGTGGGTCGTGGTTGCACCGGTTCCGGAGGTTCCGTCACCGAAGTCCCAGGCGTAGCCGGCCACGGTACCGTCAGAATCTGACGAGGTCGATCCGTCGAAGCTCGCGGTCAGGTCGACCGCCGACGATGAGAACGCGGCGACGGGCGACTGGTTCGGAATCACGCCTGCTGTTCCCAGAGAGTAGTGGTTCGCCACGGCTTGCGCGCTGAGTTCGGACGAGTATACGGCGACTTCGTCCAGCTTGCCCGAGAAGTACGGACTCGTTGAACCCCAGGTGCTGTCGCCACCGATGCGCCAGTATCCGTTGTATGCCTGTGCGGCGGTCTGTGGGTTCGTGCCGACCAGTGCGCCGTCGACATAGAGCATCATTCCGTCACTCGCCTGCGTCGCCACGACATGGTGCCACTGGCCGTTGTTGTACGAGTTGGGCGTAGTAATGGTGTTCCTCGTGCCGCCAGGGTTCGTACCGAAGACGAGCTTGCCGTTGTCTTGCATGTAGATATGCCGGTCGTACGTGCTCGACAGCCCCGTCTGGGACGTGCCGAAGCCGATCAGCTTGCCACCCACGGTCGTCGTGGTTGAGAACCACAGTTCGAGCGAGTAGGTCGTCGGATTCGAGTACTGCAGCACCGATGCAGCGGTGCCGCCCTTCCCGTTCGAACCGGTCTTGCTCGTGGTGAGTTTGACCGACGTGTTTGAAACACCGGAGATGGCCCCGCTCTGGCCCAGGGTCACGGCGCCGGCATACGTGCCGTTGCTCTGGAACGGACCCGAGTCGGTTGCCGTCGCGCCGCTGCTTTCGCCGAGGCGCCAGTAGAGGTCAGGGGACTGGTTGTAGACCGCGGCACCGTAGCTATCGGCCGGAGCCGGTGGGAACGGGGAAGGTCTCCCGGAAGCGACATAGTGGTTCGCGATCGTCGTCGGTCCGAGAACCGTCGGGTAGATCGCAACCTGGCCGATGTCCCCCTTGAAGAAGTTGCTCGTCGGCTTCGACGTCCAACTGCTGAGGTTGTCGCCACCGACCCGCCAGTATCCGCTGTATTGCTGCCCGGATGTGACGTCCGTGCGGCTTCCGACCCGCTTCCCGTCAACGTAAAGGCGCATCCCGTTCGAGCCGAGGCTCGCGACGATCTGGTGCCACTGCCCGTCGTTGTATGACGCCGCGCTATTGACTGTCTTCACGGAACCCGGGTAGACGCCGAACCAGATCTTCCCGGCGTTGTCCATGTAGACGTGTCGGTCGTAGCTGTTCGAGGTGCCTGTATTCGAGGATCCGAAACCGATGATTTTTCCACCGGTCGTGGTCGTTGTACGGATCCAGGTCTCTGTCGTGAAGGTGTCAGGGGGTGAGATCGTCGACGGAGTGACAGCGAAGCCGTTTGCCGTTCCATCGAAGGTCGAGGCGGTGATTCCGCCCAGGGGGCCTGCTGCTCCACGCGTAACGCCGCTCTGGAGCTGCAGATCCGTGAATCCGATGTGGTCGATCCCGGTGCTGCCGGAGGCTTCATCGAGCGGCCAGTAGACGCCCGCTCCATCCGCGGTCACACCAGTGGCGTACGGGCCGCCGCTGTCTTGCGCCGCTACCGTCACGCTCGGCGTATCACGGGACGTCGAATTGCCGAACGGGTCGAAGACCTTGACGTGATAGACATGCGTGATGCCGGGTGCCAGCCCCGAGTCGATGAAGCCCATGGCGGGCCGTGTGTAGAAGTTCGAGTGCTGGGTCGTTTGATAGACGGGGGTGGTGCCGCCGTCACGGTAGACCTTGTAGGTCAGGTACCCGTTGTCGCCGTCATATGTAGCGGCCCAGCCGACACGGACCTGACCTGCCTTGAACGATGCGGCGGTCGGGACGAGCGGGATGCCGCCGGGTCCTGCCTTGTTGGGGGCGATGGATGGCACCGCGAAGCGCGCAAGTCCCTGGGTGGCGACGCCGCTCACTGAGGGGAATTCGCCGCCGACGGCCAGATACTTGTCATTTCCGGCCATGCTCCACGTGGCCTGGCCCTGCCCGGTAAAGGTACCAGTCGACCAGTTGACGAACCAGTCCTGCAGCGATGGAGAAGGGTTGCCCGCCCAGTTGAAATAGCCGTATGGGTCGGGTCCCGTGATAGTTCCGGTCGCTGCCTTGCTGAACGCAAGCGAGTGGTGGAACGTCCAGGTCGGGCTGGTCTGCGGGAAGCCGCCGATGTTGCCGCAGTAGTGCGGGTGACCGGCGCCATAGACGAGGCTCTCGGTCGCGAACACGGAGTAAGTGTCGCCGTGGCAGTCCTCGATCCACTGGATGTTTCCGGTGTCCGGATCCGCCGAGAAGATGCCCTCGAGGTTCCCGCCGCTGCCGTAGACATAGCCGGAGCCATAGATGCGATCGCTCGTCGCAAAGAGCGCGGTGATCGAGGAGGATGTCCCCGCGTCGCGGACCTTCTGGTTCGCGGCCCAGGGCAGAATGGCTGCAGTTGTCGCGTCCACGGCACCGAGACCATAGTTCGCGACTCCGCCGAGGTTCTGGAATCGACCGCCGACGATGAGCTTGGAACCGTCCTTCGTTAGTGTCAGGGCATCGACGGGTGCGTCGGCATTCGCGGTCCAGCCGAGCGTTGAGCCATCCGAGGCGCTGACTGCAGCGAGATAGGTGCGCGCCACCCCGTTGACGCTCGAGGCGTCTCCGCCGGTATAAACGGTCGTGTTGCTTGCAGCGACCGCACGGGTCTCGCTCTCCATGATCGGACGGAACGAGGGGATGATCGTGCGCGTGGTCGTGTTGAAGGCCGCGATGCGGTAGTAGCCCGCCCCGTCGATCGAGGTGAAGTCACCAACGACATAAACGCGGGAGCCATCCGGCGAAGCCGCGATTCCGAGCGCCTGGGCGTTGAGGTTGGGCGCGAAGCTCGAGATAAGGACACCTGTCGTGATGTCGTACGCGAGGAGGTTGTTGCGCGGCACCGTGTTGACGCCGGGGGCGGAGCCCGCTGGCCGCGCAGTCGTAAACTTTCCCGCGACGTAAACGGTGTTGCCCACAACGACCTGCGCCCAGACGACTCCATCGATCTGCGGCGTGGGGAGCACATCCGCGGTCACGGTCACAGGCGTAGCAGGATTCGTCGGGTCCGGCGGGGCTGAATCGGCCATGGCCGGCTGGGCGAGGAAGAGACCTCCGAGCACCAATCCGACAGCGGTGACGATGGCCACCGTCCGAGCGTGCGTAGCGGTGAAGATACTCATGACAACCTCGAGTCTGTGTGCGGGCGCGGTGGGCAATTGTCGGGTAATAGCGGGATGTGCATCAGTACGCTCCCACCGGGTGAGTGAGCACCTTGAACGTGCGCCACATGATGACGAGGTCGCCAGTCAGCGACCAGTTCTCCACGTAATAGAGATCGAGGCGGACGCTCTCCTCCCAGGAGAGGTCAGAGCGGCCATTGACCTGCCACATGCCGGTCAGGCCCGGCTTGATGTAGAGGCGGCGGTGGACATAGTTTTCGTAACCCTGGACCTCCCGCCGAAGCGGTGGGCGTGGCCCGACCAGGCTCATGTCACCGATGAAGACGTTCCACAGTTGCGGTAGTTCGTCGAGTGAGTATTTGCGCAGCACGCGACCGGCGCGCGTCACTCGCGGGTCGTGCCTGATCTTGAACAGCAGTCCGGATGCTTCATTCAGTGACTGCAGGGACGCGAGATCCTGCTCGGCGCTCTGGACCATCGACCGGAACTTGAAGATGCGGAATGTCGCGCCATTGCGCCCAACGCGATCCTGGCGAAAGAGAACAGGCCCGGGGCTGTCGAGCTTGATCGCGATGCCGATCGCGATCAGGAGCGGAAGCAGGACGACGAGCGCAATGCCGGAAGCGGCGGCATCCAGAGCGCGCTTGAGCACGTGCTTGCCGCCTTCGAACTGAGGGATCTCGACGTGGATAAGGGGGAGACCCTCGACGGGGCGGAAGTGGATGCGTGGGCCCGCGACATCCGTGAGGCGGGAGGCGAGCACGAGCTCGGTCGCCGTCCCTTCGAGCTCCCAGCCGAGATTGCGGATGAATTGGCTGCCGCCATGTGGCTGGCCGGCAACGATCACGGTGTCAACGCCGAGGCGAGAGGCTGCGGCGGCAACACCGACGAGATCCGCGACGATGGGGACCTGCTCGGTGTTGCCGACCGACACTCGATTGGTTTCGGCATTCTCTACAGCAGCGCCGACCACGTTGTATGCGGCGCCCGACTTCTGGCGGATCTGTCTGACGACGTACTGGACATCGTCAAGTCCGCCGACGACGAGGGCGCGCGAAAGGTAGTGATCGAACATCCGCTGCTTGATGAGCCACTTGCGCCACAGCCAGCGGCTGCCGAGCAGCCCAACGATGCCGATCGGCAGCGCGAGCACGAAGTAGCCGCGAGCGATATCCACATTGCCGACAACGAAGGCAATCGCCAGGAGGCCGAATGTGAGGGCGCTCGAGTTGACGACACGTTTGTACTCCGTCACGCCCATGCCAACCACCCGAGAGTCCCGGGTGTGGGCCACGCTGAGTGCGCTCAGCCAGGCTGCCGCGATCACGACGGAGATCGACCCGTAGCTTGCACTCTGGCCGTCGATATGGGCAACGGGGGCATCGAAGCCGAAACGGGCGAGGAACGCTGCAGCGATCGACACCAGGATGACGGTGGTGTCGGTGAACCGAAGCCGCGCGCGATAGTGCCGGGCCCACGTGCGCTCGGAGGACACGGACCCGGTCGTTCGGGGAGCCCCGGAGGGGCCGGTTCCAAACCGCAGTCGCCGAGTGAGCGGGGTGCGCCCGCTGAGGAAAGGAATGCGAGGCTTGATGACGGTCATGACGACGCCAGCGTATTTACGTTTGCGGGAGGAGAGCCGACGACGACTGGGGGAAAGCCGCGGTCTCGAGCGGCTCTGCCGCCGCCGGCTCCGATTGTGGGAAGTGACAACGCGTCCCGGCCTCCTGAGTGCGCAAACGCGGCCTCAGTCGGTGTCGGTAGCCGATTCTTCGATCGGCCCATTGCTGACGCGTTCACTGGTCATCCCTGCATGTCGGCTTACAGGTGCTGCGGGTTGTGAACGGGAGGCCACTAGGAACCACAGGACATAAGCGTCGAATGGAAAAGTGACTGTTTCTCATCTATTCACAATCCGACACTACATCCCCTGTCGACAACCACACCCGCCCCCTTTCAGGGGTGACGATTTCTCACTTATTGCAAGGATGGGCGTGCAAAAGCGCCTTGTCAACAGGGGATTTGCTGCTGCGGATGATTCGGCGGGCGAATCATCCGCACCCGCGCTCGGATAGGGGTCGCGCGCCTCCGCACGATGCTGATAGACCTCAGGTACGGGGGGTAGACACTTGATGGCACCTGTCTTGTCGGAACGCGCGTCAGCCCCCAACCGTCGGAGGCTGCAATGATTCCTCAAACGCGATCGAGAATTATTGGCAAGCCGCTGGTGCTCACGCTCGGTGGGCTCCTTGCTTTTGCTCTCATCGTCACTCAAGCCGAGAGTGCGAGCGCGGCGGGCTCCGTGCAGTCGACAGTCGGGCTCGGGACGGCGGACAGTTTCGAGGTGTTGGCCGCGACGACCGTTACGAACACGGGGCCAACCTCGCTCAGCGAGGGTGACCTTGGCCTCAGTCCCGGAACGGCCGTGACCGGGTTTCCCCCAGGAACAATTTCCAATGGGGCAATTCACGCGGCAGACGCGGAATCACTCCAGGCACAGGCCGATCTGACCGCCGCGTACAACGATGCAGCTGGGCGCGCCGCCGATACCGTGGGACTCACCGAACTGGGTGGGCAGACCTTTACCCCCGGCGTTCATGCCGGCGGTGCGCTTGAGATAACCGGAACGGTCACCTTGAACGGCGGAGCCAACTCCGTGTTCATCTTCAAGGCGGCGAGCACCCTGGTGACCGCTACGTCAAGTGCCGTCGCCTTCATTGGGGGCGCGAGCTCGTGCAACGTGTTCTGGCAGGTTGGAAGTTCGGCGACCCTTGGCACCGGGACGGCATTTGCTGGGACGATCATGGCGCTCACGTCGATCACCGCCACGACGGGCGCGACCGTCGACGGTCGGTTGTTGGCCAGAACTGGCGCCGTGACCCTGGACGCGAATGTGATCACCAGGCCGCCATCGTGCGGTCCTCGGTCGCTTACGGCCGCACAGATTGCTGCAGCACAGGCGGCGGCCGCGGCCGCTGCCGCGCAGGCTGCTGCTGACCAGGCTGCGGTTGATGCGGCGGCCGCACAGGCCGCTGCCGCGCAGGCGGCAGCGGCTGCCGCGCAGGCTGCAGCTTCCCAAGCGGCAGCGGCTGCTGCTCAGGCGGCGGCCGACCAGGCGGCGGCGGCAGCGGCTGCTGCCCAGGCTGCGGCCGCACAAGCGGCTGTCCAGGCGGCGGCTGCGCAGGCCGCGGCTGACCAGGCGGCGGCGTCTGCCGTGACGGCCGCCCAGGCCGCGGCCAGCCAAGCAGCGGCAGCGCAGGCGGCTGCATCGTCCGCTGCGGCTGCGCAGGCGGCGGCGGACCAGGCGGCCGCGTCTGCCGCGACTGCGGCACAAGCGGCAACTGCGCAGGCGGCGACCGCCGCTGCGGCCGCACAAGCCGCGGCGTCTGCTGCGACTGCGGCCCAGGCGGCGGCCACCCAAGCGGCGGCTGCCCAAGCTGCTGCGGCCGCTCAAGCTGCTGTAGCCGCTCAAGCTGCTGTAGCCGCTCAAGCTGCTGCAGCTGCGACTGCGGCCCAGATGGCGGCCACTCAAGCGGTGGCTGCTCAAGCTGCCGCTGCGGCGGCCACCCAGACAGCTGATGCTCAAGCGGTCGCGCCTGGTGCAACCGCAGGTGAACTGGCCACCACGGGATCGGATGTCGTGCCGCTGGTGTCTACGGCCAGCGTCCTTATCGCGGCGGGTGCTGCCCTCGCGTTTCTGGTGCGAGGACGCGGCTGGATACGAGCGCGTCGGCTAAAAGCAAGCCGCACCGCGCTTGGTGCGTCAAATGACAAAGGCCCCATTCCCATGTAGAAGCTAGGGAACAGGGCCAGTGTCCGAGATTCTCCGAGTCGCTCAGACAAGGAACGGATCGGCGACGTGGCACGCTTGGACACTTGTCATGTGGCCAGATGGGTACACCAGCGCCGTTTGAGCGGGTCGATGTCTTTATGCAACGACGCTGGTCTCCTCCAATGCATCCGCTCGTCGCTTTCCGCCTGCCGCCTGAAGGCGGCGGCCGTATCCAGCGGCGAAAAGCGCGAGTGCGGTGGCTGTGACTGCCGCCCCGACGGCCGGGATGGCTTCGGCACCCCCGAGCGCTAGCGCCGCGGTGCCGAGCGGCGGGGCAATTGCAATCCCGATATACATCGCCGTCGAGTACCAGGAGAGGGCGACCGCCGCGGTATCCGGGTTGACATGGACGAGTCTGTGTTGAACCGGGATCGCAATGGCGAAGGCGGCGATCCCCCAGACCGCGAAGACGACGATGGATCCGACGAACGAGGATTCGACGAACGGGAGCACAAGGAGGGCGATGACCTGCGCGCTGAGTGCCACGAGCGCCGTCGTTCGGTTGCCGAACCGATCAGTGAGGGGACCCGCGATCATGTTTCCGATGACGCCGGCGACCCCACACGCAAGAAACAGGATGGCAAGCAGATTGCCGGATCCACCGGTCGACGCATGAGTCACGGATGCGCTGAAGATGTAGACGACGTTGAACCCCGCGATCATCAGAAGGGTCGTGCCGAGCGGTGCAAGCATGCGCAGGTCGGCCAGGGGCACGAGTCGCTGCCTCAGCGTGATGGTCGGCCCGATAGGGACCCCTCGCGCCACGAATGGTATGGCGACCACGAGCACAACCGCGATGCCGACTAACAACAAGAGGGGCAGTCGCCAACCTGCGACGCCACCGAGGGCTGTTCCGAATGGCGACCCCACCGCCGTGGCGAGGGTGAAGCCCGCGCCGACGATCGCAAGGGCGCGACCACGCTGCGCCGGGCGCGCGATCGACGCGGCCGCTGCGGCAGCGGTGGGCACGAGAGCGGCGCCGCCCAAGCCGGAGAAGGTCCGCCCAATAAGGAAGAGGGGGAGGCTCGTTGCTGACACGGCGATTGCGCCACCCAGTGCGAATACCGCCATGCCCGCCGCCATAAGCACCGAGCGCGGCACGCGGGGCAGCAGGACGGACACGGCGGGCGCGGCGACTGCCACGACGAGCGCGTATGACGTAATCGAGAAGCTGACCTCGGTGGGCGTGGCAGCAAGGCTTGTTGCGATGCCGGGCAAGAGACCGGCAATAACATATGCATTCGTGCCGACGACGAACAGGGCGAGGGCGAGCACGAGAAGGGTCGGGGTGGTCCTACCGTAGGATTGTTGGACGGAGGTCATACAGTTAACGTAGGTCAATTGTTTGATACTTGTCAAACAGTTAAACAAAAGACGGGATGTGATGAAGTGACGTCGCCCGAGTTCCCTGCTCCCGAAATGTCCGAGGTGCAGCTCGTCGACATCCTCCGCGCCGTGGCCGACCCGATTCGACTGGAGATCGTACGGGTGCTCGCAGATGGCGAGCCGCACTCCAAACCAGGGGACGAATGGGGCTTCGATGTGCACAAGTCGACGCTGTCGCACCATTTCAAGGCGCTCCGCGAGGGCGGCTTGACGCTCACGTTCGTGAGCGGCCGAACCCACGCCATCCAGCTCCGCCGCCGCGAACTCGATGAGAAGTTCCCCGGACTGATCGATGCGCTCGTCACGGCGGGGCAATCACCTGCAGCACGACCGAACTCGTTTGGAGTGCGAATCCGGTGATCTCTGTCACGGTGGGTGCGATTTTCTCACTTGTCCGGATGGTGCCTAACTTGTCCTCGGTGCGCGAGTCCGGTTGAGGCGAATCTGGACGGCAATGCCGGCGCAGACGTAACGGCGATGCCACCGATGATTGTCTGCCAGGGTCGCGCAGCAGCACGCCGCCCATTCGACCGGCGTGCCGGTCGGCGGCCGCTCGACAACCGAGACAACCGTCAGGACAACCATCAAGGGGGACGCCATCCTTCACAGCGGCTGCAAATCACGTTTGCCGCGGTCACGAATTTCTAACGTTCGACAGCTGCGCGGCGACCTGGTTAGTGCACTCGGTGTGACGGAAGCCTCCAGTGAGTGTTCGGTGTCGTGAGGATTAAACCGGGTCCTGATGGGCCAGGGCGGCACCG
>JAUZGC010000014.1 GCA_030840105.1 Microbacteriaceae bacterium | reverse complement strand
TTTCCCGCGACTCGGCGAACGGGCTGCGGCTCAGATCAGCTCGTGGCTGGTCCTGATGACGTTGGCAGGGTCGTACGCGCGCTTGACCGCCCGCAGTCTCGCGAGCACGCCCGTTGAGTAGAAGCGCTTGGGGTTGGCCGCGACCTCCCGGAAGTTGGAGTAGTCCTTTTCGTTGGCCCACGGGCTGAGACCGTCGATGACTTTGCGCACCTCCTGACCCACGAGGCTGGCGCTCTCGGGGTCCGGCGCGATGCCGACCGTGTAGAGCAGGAATCGGCCGGGCAGGTGGTCGATCGCACCGCCGTTCGGATCACGGTGGGCGACCGCGCCACCGAGATGCCGGAGGTCGACGAGCAGGAGTGGGCTGTCGATGCCGGGGCCGGCAATCTGCATGAGGGTGTCGATCGCGTCCGTCGTGAGCTCGTCGAGGATCATCCCCTCACCGACGGCGGGCACTGGCGTCGGCGGATCCAGGTGGATAAGGGAGAGCTGATCCGTCGGGATGCGGGTGAACGTGTCGATCGACGGGTTGAGGTCCCTGAGCGGGGTGAGCAGGGCATCCGCCTCGGCATCCGATGCGTTGATCGCGCCGTCGACGACCACGAAGGACTGCCCGCGGAGGAAGTCGGGGAGCTCGGGCATGGGCGGCAGGCGGAGGAGCCGCGCGCAGGTCGTCGCGTGGTCGGATAACTCCCTGGTCCAGCGCTCGTATGCCGTGAAGATCTCGGCCGCGCGGTCGAGCGGGTACATGAGCATGCCCGCGTAGACCTCGGCGAGGCGGACGACCCGGAACGAGATGGCGGTGACGATGGCCGTGTTCCCGCCGCCGCCGCGCAGTGCCCAGAAGAGTTCGCTGTTCGCGTGGGCGGTGACGTGCCTGATCTGGCCGTCGGCCGTGACGACCTCGATGGCCGTGACGCTCGAAGCGGCGAGGCCATACTCGCGGGCCAGCCAGCTGTAGCCGCCGCCGAGCGTGTAGCCGACGACGCCGACGTCATGTGACGATCCGGCCAGAGCCGTCAGGCCGGTGCCGGCCAGAGCACTCCCTACCTCGCCCCAGGTGACTCCTGCCCCGGCGCGCACGACCTCGTCGTCGGGATCGACGGTGACCCCATTGAGTGAGGACGTGTTGAGGAGAATTGACCCGGCGAGTTCGCCGAGCGGCGCGGCGAGGTGGCCAGTGCCCTGCGGGACAACCCGCAGGCCGTTGTTCTGTGCGAAGAGCACGACGGAGCTGATGTCCTCGGCGTCGGCCGGGACGACAACGGCCTCTGGGCGCTGGTCGATCGCGAGGTTCCACGCCTGGCGTACGGCGTCCCAGTCCGGGTCATCCGCAAGGACGACCGCTCCCGTGATCTGATTTGCAAGCTCGTCGTATCGGATCCCGGGTTGATTGACGGAAAGTGTCATGAGGAGATTCCTTGTTGTGTGTGGATGTGATTGGGTGGTCGATCGCTGGCGCGGCAGGAAATCGACTCGTCCAACCTTACGAGGAATCCTCACTTAAGGGTAGGCATCCTAGTCAGAGGCGTGAGGGTTCGTAAATTTTTTCACAACTTTGTGAAACAAGCGTAGCGTCGCATCCATGAACTCCTTGATCGACGCGAAGCCAGCACATGATGCGAGTGCGGTGATCGACACACGCGGTCTCGAGAAGCGATTCGGTCGCGTTCGCGCCCTCGACGGGCTTGACCTCTCCGTTTCCGCGGGCGAGGTGCATGGCTTCCTCGGTCCGAACGGCGCGGGCAAGTCGACCACGATCCGGGTGCTCCTCGGGCTGGCCAGGGCGAGCGGCGGCAGCGCGACCGTATTCGGTCGAAACCCGTGGGATGACGCGGTCGAGCTGCACAAGCGCATCGCCTACGTGCCGGGCGACGTGAATCTCTGGCCCAACCTCTCCGGCGGTGAGGCGATCGACCTGATCAGCCGCCTCCGCGGCGGAGCCGACGACAAGTCCGCGTACGCGAAGCGCAAAGCACGCCTGATCGAGGTGTTCCAGTTCGACCCGTCGAAGCGTGGGCGCGCCTACTCGAAGGGCAACCGCCAGAAGGTCGCGCTCATCGCCGCCTTTGCGTCGCCCGCCGAGCTCTTCATCCTCGACGAGCCGACGAGCGGACTCGACCCTCTGATGGAAGCGGTCTTCAACCGGGAGATCAGGCGTGCGTCGGCGGACGGCGCCACCGTGTTGCTCTCCAGTCACATCCTGTCCGAGGTCGAGCAGCTGTGTGACCGCGTGAGCATCATCCGCGCCGGCAGGACCGTCGATTCCGGCACGCTTGCCGAGCTGCGCCACCTCACTCGCACCGAGATCTCGTTTGCGCAGGACACCCTCACGGATGCCGACCTCGCCCGGATCCCCGGAAGTCACGATCTCTCTCTGGCCGGCGGCCGCATCCGCTTCACGGTCGACAGCCACCAGGTCGCCGCCGTGCTTCCCGCGCTCGCGGAACTCGATGTGCAGGGACTCACGGTCGCACCGCCCTCCCTCGAAGATCTCTTCCTCCGGCACTACGGCGACAAGCTCGACGACGCCGTGGCCGGCGAAGCCGAGGCGCGCACGCCACGCCGGCGAGCCGCTCGAGCGGCGGCGCAGCAGCGATGAGCAGGCTCGGCGTGCTTCTGCGGCACCGCGTGCGGCGTGACCGGCTGCAGCTCATCATCTGGATTCTCGGGATCGGGCTGCTCGCCCTGTTCTCGACGTCGTCGATCCAGGACACCTTCGGAGATTCGGCGAGCAGGGCGACCGTCCTCCGTCTCGCAGTCGCGAACCCGAGCATCCTGCTGCTCCGCGGCACTCCGGATGGCGCGGGCCTCAACGCCTTCGTCTTCTTCGAGATCTTCACGTTCCTCGCCCTGCTCGCCGGGCTCATGAACACCTTCCTCGCCGTGCGGCACACGCGTGCCGAGGAGGAGTTCGGCCGGGCCGAACTGGTGGGTTCGACGCCGGCGGCGCGCACGTCGCCGACGGTCGCCACCGTCGTGTACGGCGTCCTCGTCAATCTCGTGCTCGGCCTCGTCGTCGCCCTGGGTTTCACCGTCGGCACGAAGGATGCGGCCGGATCGTTTGTCGTGGGCCTCGCGACCGCGGGCGCCGGCATCGCCTTTCTCGGGGTGGGACTTCTCTCCGCCCAGTTCATGCGCACCTCGCGCGGGGCGAATGGCCTCGCGGCAGCCGTGGTGACCGCGGCCTATGTCTTCCGCGGAATCGGGGATGCCCTCGGCACGCCGTGGTCGGATCGCCTGCACGTGACACCGGCCTGGTGGAGTTGGCTCTCGCCGATCGGCTGGGGCCAGCGGACCCAGGCGTACGGCGCGAACACGCTCCTGCCGCTCCTGCTCGACGGTGCGCTCGCGGCCGCATCCATCGCCATCGTCTTCGTGCTTCAGGCGCACCGCGACAGTGGCGCCAGCCTGCTCCCCGGTCGGGCGGGTCGGGCGACCGCGCGTCGCACCCTCTCGGGTTCGCTTGGGCTCGCCTGGCGGCTGCAATGGCCGACGATCGTCGGCTGGTGCGTCGGCGGTGCACTGTTCGGGCTCCTGGCCGGTGTCTTGAGCAAGGCCATCTCGGAAGCGGTCGGAGTGGATGCCGCCCTGCAGCGCACGGTCGCGAACCTGCTCCCCGGCGGCCATGGCACTCTTGCCCAGATCTTCATCTCGGCGATCTTCGTCATGGTGGGGGTGATCGCGGCGGCGTGCGCAATTCAGGTCGTCATGCGGATGCGTCAGGAGGAGGTGACGGGCACGGCCGAGTTGATCCTCGCGACGCCCGTCTCACGGCTTCGCTGGCTCCTGGACTACTTCGCGGTGGGGGTCGTCGCGATCGTGCTGGTCCTCGCATCCGGCGCTGTCGCATCCGGATTCAGCTCGGTGGCAACCGGCGAAAGCGCCGCGCGCATCGGCGACTCCTTCGAAGCGGCCGCCGCCCAGCTCCCGGCCGCGCTCGTCTACCTGGCCGTGCTCGCCCTGGTGTTCGGGATCCTCCCGGCGTGGACGATCGGTCTCGGCTGGGCCTTTCTCGGGATCGGTACCTTTTTCGGGGTGTTCGGCGGTCTGATCGGGCTGCCGGAGTGGGTGCGGAACATCTCGCCGTTCACGCATTCGCCGGTGCCGATCGGGACATCCACCGACTGGAGTGGGGGTGTCTGGATGCTTGGCATCGCGATCGTCGCGGGAATCCTGGCGTCGGTTGCCGTGCGCCGGCGTGAGTTGGGCACTGCCTAGAGCGTGGAAGACTCGACCAATGCCCAGGAATGAACAGACGCTGCGCGACGTCGTGGAGCAGTCCGCCGCGGTGCTCACGGCTGCCGGTTTCCCCAAGATGCCGGCACGGGTGCTGATGGCTCTGATGGTTTCCGAGGAGGGCGGGCTGACGGCCCAGGAGCTCGCCGAACATCTCGGCGTCAGTGCCGCCGCGATCTCCGGTGCCGTCCGTTATCTCCAGACCGTTGGCATCGTGCGGCGGCTTGCCCGGTCGGGCAGCCGGCGCGACCGCTACGAGCTGCCTGAGGACGCCTGGTACACCGCCGTGACCAGCAAGAGCCCGATTTATGGCGTGCTCGCGGGGCTTGCCGAGTCCGCCGTCGGCGCGATCGGTGATCCGTCGTCCGCGGCGAGGGCTCGCGTCGATGAGATGGCGCGGTTCTATCGTTTCCTCGATGCCAGGCTGCCCGAACTCATGGACGAGTGGGAGACCCTGCGCAAGTCGGAATGACCGGCAAATCCGAGTGGCCGAGCGTGGTCATTTGAGCCGTGCGCCTTCCCTTGACGGGCCGTCCGGATAGGCTGGAAAGATGACTGACCAGACGCCGCCATCGGGCATCACGACCAGCGACCTGAACCCCGAGATCCGTCCCCAGGACGACCTCTTCCGGCACGTCAACGGTCACTGGATCGAGCGGACGGAGATCCCCGCGGATAAGGCGCGCTACGGGTCATTCCTCGTCCTCGCCGAGGAGGCAGAGAAGGCCGTCCGCGAGATCATCGAAGAGGCACAGACGGCCGCCGCCGGCACCGAGGAGCGCGCATTCGGTGACCTATACGCGAGCTTCATGGATGAGGATCGCATCGAGCAGCTCGGCGCCGAACCGGCCAGGGAGCACCTCGCGATCGCCGACGCCGTCACCTCGATTCCGGAGCTGCTGGCGGCCGTCGGTCGCCTCGAGCGCGCCGGCCTCGGCGGTTTCTACCAGCTCTTCGTCGACAACGACCCTGGCAACCCTGACCGCTACCTGGTCTTCGTCGAGCAGTCCGGCATCTCACTCCCGGACGAGAGCTACTACCGCGAAGAGACGTTCGCCTCCGTGCGCGATGCCTACCTCGCGCATGTGCAGCGGATGTTCGAACTCGCCGGATTCCCCGATGCTGAGCGCCGCGCCAGGAACGTCTTCGACCTCGAGACGGCGATCGCGAGCCACCACTGGGACAACGTCGCCTCGCGCGACAGCGAGAAGACCTACAACCTGTTCCAGTGGCGCCACGCCGACGAGAGCGTGGGTTCCGGCGATGCCGGAGCATCCGCTCGCCGGTTCCAGGATGTCGGAGGCAGCGACTTCGACGTCTGGCGTGAGGCGCTCGGCGCCCCGGCCGGCTCGCTCGACGAAGTCGTGCTGCGCCAGCCCGACTTCACGAGCGGACTCGCCTCGCTGCTCACCACCGACCGCCTCGAGTCGTGGAAGGACTGGCTGGCCTGGCAGGTCATCCACGGCCTCGCTCCCTTCCTTTCCTCCGAGTTCGTCGGCGAGAATTTCGACTTCTACGGTCGCACGCTCACGGGCACCCCGCAGATGCGCGACCGCTGGAAGCGCGGAGTATCGCTCGTCGAGGGTGCGATGGGCGAGGCTGTGGGCCGAATCTACGTCGAACGCCACTTCCCGCCGGCCGCGAAGGAGAGCATGGATGTGCTCGTCGCCAACCTGATCGAGGCGTACCGGCAGAGCATCCAGAAACTCGAGTGGATGGGCGCGGAGACCCGCGCCAGGGCGATCGACAAGCTGGAGAAGTTCACGCCCAAGATCGGGTTCCCAGTCAAGTGGCGCGACTACTCGAAGCTGCCGATCGACCCGACCGACCTCGTCGCCAACGCGCGCGCGACCAGCGAGTTCGAGTTCAACCGGGAGCTCGGCAAGATCGGCAAGCCGCTCGACCGCGACGAGTGGTTCATGACGCCGCAGACCATCAACGCGTACTACAACCCCGGCTTCAACGAGATCGTTTTCCCCGCGGCCATCCTGCAGTTCCCCTTCTTCGATGCGGCTCGGGATGACGCTGCCAACTACGGTGCGATCGGCGCGGTCATCGGCCATGAGATCGGGCACGGCTTCGACGACCAGGGCTCGAAGTACGACGGCGACGGCCGGCTCACCGATTGGTGGACCACCGACGACCGCGCCGCATTCGAGAAGCGCACGAGCTCCCTCATCGAGCAGTACAGCGCGCTGGCGCCGCGGCAGGTGCCGGATCACCACGTCAACGGCGCGCTTACGATCGGCGAGAACATCGGCGACCTCGGTGGGCTGGCGATCGCCTGGCGGGCGTACCTCATCTCGCTCAATGGCCAGGAGCCGCCCGTCATAGACGGGCTCACCGGCGCGCAGCGGTTCTTCCTCTCCTGGGCGCAGGCCTGGCAGCAGAAGGGGCGCGATGAGGAGGTCATCCGCCTGCTCGCCATCGACCCGCATTCGCCCAATGAATTCCGGTGCAACCAGATCGTCCGGAACATCGATGAGTTCTATCAGACCTTCGGGGTCAGCGAGGGCGACGCCCTGTGGCTGGACCCCGCCGAACGCGTTTCGATTTGGTGAGGATCATGGCATCCGAATCCCTCATGAAGGGATGCTGCCCGACGTGAGCGTCTCCGCCCAGGACTCCGAACGCCGCAGCCGGCACAGTACCGCGAAGCGCGGCAAGCATCGCGGCGCGTTCGCGGCCGAGAACTTCTCGCGCGGTTTCGCCACGCTTGGCCAGCTCGCGCTCAACGGCGTGCAGGTGTCTGCGCGGGCGACCGACCTGGCCACCGGCGCCGTGCTGCTCTCCGTGGACGACCACGTCGTCATGCCAACGGCCAGCATCGGCAAGGTCCTTCTCCTCGTCGAGGTCGCCGCGAGACTGCAGACCGAGGACATCGGCGCTCTTGCCCTCCTGGACCGCTCGCTCGAGGATGCCGTCGCCAACGCCGGTATCTGGCAACACCTTCAGGTTCCTTCCTTGCCCATCGCGGACCTTGCCGCGCTCGTCGGCGCAACGAGCGACAACCTCGCGACGAACGTGCTGCTGCGAAGCCTCGGGCTGGAAGCCGTCAGTGCACGGACCGAGACGCTCGGCCTGACCAGGACCGCCCTGCTCGACCTCGTGCGGGACTACCGCGGTCCGGATGACGCCCCCCAGCTTTCGGTCGGCAGCGCCAATGAGCTCACCTGGCTCTTCTCGGGACTCGCCCGCGGCGAGATCGTCAACCCGGAGACCAGCCAGCGCGTGATCGGCTGGCTTTCGCTCAACACCGACCTGTCGATGGTCGCGAGTGCGTTCGGTCTCGATCCGCTGGCGCACCGCTCGGCCGAGCACGGCATCCTGCTCGTGAACAAGACGGGTACGGATGCCGGCGTGCGCAGCGAAGCCGGCGTGCTCCGCGGTCCGCGCGCGGGCGTCGCGTATGCCGTCTCGATGTATTTCAGCGATGTGAGCCTTGCGTCCCGCCTCGCGGTCCTCGACGGCATGCGAACGGTCGGCATCGACCTGCTGGAGTACGTGTACTGACACGGGGGCTTTCCTCCGCGCCGTAAACTGGGCACTGTCGTTTCCCGGGCACTCGCCCGGATCCCCGCACCATTGGAGCCGCCGTGGCCGCACCCACTCGTCTTGATTCCGTCATCGCCCTTGCCCGCCACCGCGGGTTCGTCTTCCAGGCCGGTGAGATCTACGGCGGTTCCCGCTCCTCCTGGGACTACGGGCCACTGGGCGTAGAGCTCAAAGAGAACATCAAGAAGCAGTGGTGGCGCTACATGGTCACGAGCCGCGAGGACGTCGTCGGTCTGGACTCGAGCGTCATCCTGCCCAAGCGCGTGTGGGAAGCATCCGGTCACGTCGAGGTGTTCACCGATCCGCTGGTCGAGTGCACAAGCTGCCACAAGCGCTTCCGTGCCGATCACCTCGAGGAGGAGTTCGAGGAGAAGAAGGGGCGCGCCCCCGAGAACGGGCTCGATGACATCCCGTGCCCGAACTGTGGGAACCGTCACACCTGGACCGAGCCACGGGCGTTCAGTGGCCTGCTCAAGACCTACCTCGGTCCGCTCGACGACGAGTCAGGGCTGCACTACCTGCGCCCCGAGACCGCGCAGGGCATCTTCGTGAACTTCGCGAACGTGCTGCAGGCGAGCCGGATGAAGCCCCCGTTCGGAATCGGCCAGATCGGCAAGAGCTTCCGTAACGAGATCACGCCGGGAAACTTCATCTTCCGCACGCGTGAGTTCGAGCAGATGGAGATGGAGTTCTTCGTCGAGGAGGGCACCGACGAGACCTGGCACCAGTACTGGATCGACCAGCGCTGGGCCTGGTACACCGGTCTCGGGATCAACCCGGAGAACCTGCGCCTGTTCGAGCACCCCAAGGAAAAGCTCTCGCACTACTCGAAGCGCACCGTCGACATCGAGTACCGCTTCGGGTTCACGGGCAGCGAGTTCGGTGAGCTCGAAGGTGTTGCGAACCGCACGAACTTCGACCTGACCACGCACGCGGAAGCATCCGGCAAAGACCTGAGCTACTTCGACCAGACCAGGAACGTGCGGTGGGTGCCGTACGTCATCGAGCCGGCGGCCGGCCTCACCCGGTCGCTCATGGCGTTCCTCGTCGACGCGTACCACGAAGAAGAGGCCCCGAACGCGAAGGGCGGCGTCGACAAGCGCACCGTGCTCAAGCTCGACCCGCGCCTGGCGCCGGTCAAGGCAGCGATCCTGCCGCTCAGCCGCAACGAGGCGTTGTCCCCGCTCGCGCGTGAGGTGGCCGCCGACCTGCGCCAGTACTGGAACGTCGACTTCGACGACGCCGGCGCGATCGGACGCCGCTACCGCCGGCAGGACGAGATCGGCACTCCGTTCTGCGTCACCATCGACTTCGATTCCCTCGAGGACAAGGCTGCAACAGTGCGCGATCGCGACACCATGGGCCAGGAGCGCGTGTCGCTCGACAAGCTGCGTGGCTACCTGGCCGAGCGGTTGCTCGGCGCGTAAGGGTTTGCGCGGGTCCGGGTATGGGTGCGGCGCGCCCGGATCCGCGAGTCTGGGAGCCTTCACACGCCGCGGCAACGCGTGTGCAGACTCGCGGCCATGCACGTGCAGTCGCACGGCTTGATTCTGCGCAGTAGGTGTATGGCGGATGGGCCGTGGCCCAGCGCCTACGAAACGGCCGACTCCGTCGGTGCGTCTGGCCGCTCTGGGACGGGCAGTTCGGCAACCGAGGCGACCTCGCTGGCCGGTTCGATGTCGATGCCGAAGAGCGTGTTCGCGGCGGCGATGAAGCTCGCGGCGTCGCCCGCCCTGGCCAGCTCGCGAGCGCGCACCGATGGAGTGTGCAGCAGCACACCGGCCAGGTGCCGCAGCGCCGCCTCGGTCTGCTCACTCGAGTCGCCGCGGCCGCGCGCGCGCTCGATTTCGGCATCCAGAATGTCGAAGACGTGCGCACGCAGTGCGACCAGCGCGGAAGTGACTTCCCGTTCTGCCGCCTGCGCGGCGAACTCCGCAGCGGCCTCGCCGACGATGGCGCGGGCATCCGCGGTCGCAGTGAGTTCCGCCAGCGGCGCGTGGATGCTGATGGTCTCGAGGTCGAGCAGCTCGACGCCCTCGATGTCCACGACGCTCTGCGCGACGTTGCGGGGAAGCCCGAGGTCGATGATCAGCCGGCGCGCGAGGGCGTCCGGTCGGGCGACGGCCTCGACGACGACCGCGTGGCTGAGGATGACATCCGGCGCGACACTGCAGGTGACGACGAGATCGGATGCCGCGATCGCGGCCTCGAGACCGCCAGCGGGAATTGCGTCGATCGCGTGCGCCGTCGCGAACTTCTCTGCGCGTCCGGATGGGGAGTACACGCGCACGTCGGTCGCGCCACGGTCGCGCAGGGCCGCAAGGCTTGCGCCGGCGTAAGCGCCCGTGCCGACCATCAGAACGCGGGTGCCGGCCCAGTCGGTGATGCGGCTCTCGGCCAAGTCGAGCGCCAGGCGCACGATCGAGCGACCCTTGCTCGTGATGCCGGTGCGATTCTTCACTCCACGCGAGGTGCGCGAGGCAACCTGGAACATCCGCTCGAGGTTCGGGGTCACGGTTCCTGCCGCGCGCGCGGTTTCGAGGGCGCGGCGCACCTGGCCCGCGATTTCGCCTTCACCGACGATGACGGATTCAAGTCCGCTCGATACGGCGAACAGGTGCTCGGCGACGGTCTGGTCGTCCAGGACCTTGCTTGAGGAGCGCAGCTCCTCCGGGTCGATGCCCGCTGCTTCGCTGATCGCATCCATCACCGAGTTGATCGACGTGTCGGGGGACGTGACGCGAGCGTCGTCGATCTCCAGGTACGTTTCGAACCGGTTGCAGGTCGCGAGCACCACGACTCCACTGGCGAGTTCGGGATGCCCGGTCAGCGCCGCGGTGACGTCGGGCGCGCGTCTTTCCAGCCTTTCGAGGAGGTCGAAAGCGGCTGTTCGATGATTAGAAGTGAAACCCAGAAGCACCGGATAATGCTACGCCCGACCGCATCCGTCAAGTAGTTCAGAAGAGAGAAGACAGAATTCTCAGGACAAGTTGACAGAATCGTGCCGTGAACAACCTCCCCGCTACCCATCCGCTGTCTTCCGGCCGAACGGCCGAGTCTCGTCTTGTGCGGGCATATCAGGGCGTCCGGCAGCAGACCACCCCCGTCTGGTTCATGCGTCAGGCCGGTCGCTCGCTGCCCGAGTACCGCGAGCTGCGCGTGGGTACCCGCATGCTCGACGCGTGCCTCAACCCCGAGCTTGCGAGCGAGATAACGCTGCAGCCCGTGCGCAGGCACGGCGTCGATGCGGCCATCTTCTTCAGCGACATCGTCATCCCGCTGCGCCTTGCCGGCGTAGACGTGGACATCGTCGCGGGCAAAGGGCCGGTGCTCGGCAAGCCGATCCGTACGGCTGCGGATGTCGCGGAGCTCACGTCCATCGACCCCGCATCCCTTGACGCCACGGTGTTCGCGCCCATCGCCGAGGCCGTTGGCCGGACTATTGCCGGGCTCGAGACGATCGGCGCAGGAGACACGCCGCTGATTGGCTTTGCCGGCGCCCCCTTTACTCTTGCCGCGTACCTGGTCGAGGGCGGGCCATCCAAGGACCACATTCGTGCCCGCACACTCATGCACGCCGACCCGGACGCGTGGGCCGCGCTCATGGACTGGACCGCGGATGTCACCGGCGCGTTCCTGCGCGCAGAGGTACTCGCCGGCGCGAGCGCTGCGCAGCTCTTCGATTCGTGGGCGGGCGCGCTCTCACTCGACGACTACACGCGGTACGCGGCTCCGGCATCCGCTCGCGCACTCGGGCACGTGCGTGACCTGGCCTATCCGGTGACCGCGGCCGGTGCCGCCGCCGGCGCTGCGGGCGCCGCTGGGGAGGCCGATGGCGCTGCCGGTACCCGCAACGTGCCGATCGTGCACTTCGGCGTCGGAACCGGTGAACTGCTTACCGCGATGCGCGACGTCGGCGCCGATGTTGTCGGCATCGACTACCGCGTGCCGCTCGATGAGGCGAGCCGTCGCCTTGGCCACACCGTGCCCGTGCAGGGCAACATCGATCCCGCAATCCTTGACGCGCCGTGGCCCGTGCTCGAAGCGCACGTGCTCGACGTGCTCGAGCGCGGCAAGAGCGCGCCCTCGCACGTGCTGAACCTGGGTCACGGAGTGCCGCCGGAGACCGACCCGGCAGCGCTCACCCGTCTCGTCGAGTTCGTGCACGGGCTCTGAGATGACGACGTCGGATCCCGCTGCGAGCGACCCGGCTGTGTCCGACCCGGCTGTGTCCGACCCGGACGCCGCCGCCAGCGCGCGGCGGGGCCTTGAGGCCCCACCGACCCGCGTCGTCGTGATCGGCGGCGGGGCCGCTGGTCTGGTGGCGGCGCGAGATTGTGCCCGCCCGGGCTTCGACGTCACCGTCATTGAAGCTGCGGATGTCGTGGGCGGCTGCGTCGGACGGCACGAGGTTGCCGGCATCCGGCTCGACTCCGGGGCAGAGAGTTTCGCAACCCGTGGGGGTCACGTGGCCAAGCTCATCGAGGAGCTGGGGCTCGCGGATGCGGTCGTCCAGCCCAATTCCGCGGGGGCCTGGCTGCGCCTGCCCGACCGCACGGTTCCGCTGCCGAAGGGCGGCATGCTGGGCATCCCGAGTTCGCCACTCGCCAGCGATGTCGTGCGCGTGATCGGCTGGCCCGGAGCCCTGCGTGCATATGTCGACCGCCTCATGCCCGTGCTCACCATCGGCCAGGAGCGCAGTCTCGGCGTGCTCGTGCGCAAGCGCATGGGCCGCGCGGTGCTCGACCGGCTGGTCAATCCCGTCGCGTCGGGCGTGTACTCCGCGCAGGCGGACGACCTCGACCTGGCCGTCGTTGCGCCGGGGCTCAACGCCGCGCTTACGCGCCAGGGCTCGCTCTCCGGCGCGGTGGGCGAGCTTCGCGGCCGCGCGACGAAGGCGGGAAGCGCGGTTGGCGGGATCGCCGGAGGGATGTCGCGACTCATCGATGCGCTCGTCGAATCGCTCGTCGAGCGCGGCGGCGCGATCCGCACAGGCACTGCGGTGACTGCGCTCGAGCGCCGGTCTGCTCCTGCCGCGTCAACCGAGTCGCCCACGTGGCAGGTGCACCTTGCCGTTGGGGAATCGGTCGAGGCGGATGTCGTCATCATTGCCGTACCGGCGGCGGCGGCCCTGGCGCTTCTGCGGGGCGCGACGCGTGACGCTGACCCCGCGGTCGACGATGCCCCTCGCGACCACGCAGACAACGCCGACACCGCGGACAGCCCTGACAACTCGACTGACCACGCCGTGGACCCCGCCGACGCGGCCACGCCGGGGAAGCTCAACCTCCCCGACCTGGAGTGGCCAGAGGCCTCAAGCGTCGAACTTGCGACCCTCGTCCTCGACGCGCCAGAACTCGATGAGGCCCCGCGGGGCACGGGTGTGCTCGTGGCCGAAGACGCCGAGAGCGCGAACGCTGCCGGCGGAATGGTCAGCGCCAAGGCACTTACGCACGCGACAGCCAAATGGAACTGGCTCGCAGAGTCCGTCGGAGTGGGCCGCCACGTTCTTCGGCTCTCCTACGGCAGGGCCGGACGGGCAAGCCACACCGTCGGTCTCGACGATGCTGCGTTCGAGGCGCTCGCGCTGCGGGATGCCTCGAGCATCCTGAATATGCCGCTCGCGGTATCCAGTGTGGTCGGCTTCGCGCGAACGCGTTGGACAAACGCGCTCCCGTATGCGGCACTGGGTGAGCGGGACCGCATCCAGGCGGTTCGCGACCGGGTGGATGATATTCCGGCACTCGAAGTCACGGGTGCATGGCTGACCGGCACCGGTCTGGCCGCTGTCATTCCAGATGCGAGGGAGGCGGCCCACCGGGTTCGAGGACTACGCTGGAAAGCACTGACCGAGAATCTTTGACGAACGGGGTCATCATGCGGGGAAAGCTTCTCTTTGTTTCCGGATTGGCCGTGGGTTATGTGCTCGGCGCCCGCGCCGGCCGCAAACGTTATGACCAGATGAGGTCGACCGCGGCGAAGGTGTGGGAATCGCCTGGCCTACAGAAGCAGGTGCATCAAGTCGAAGACTTCGTTGCAGAAGCCCTGGGCGACGTGCCCGGCGTGCTGATCGATGGCGCGAAGCGGGTCGTCACCCAGCTCAGCGGCGGGCGC
>JAUZGC010000164.1 GCA_030840105.1 Microbacteriaceae bacterium | reverse complement strand
CTCACCAGCTCGTCGGCCTCCGGATCGGGCGGCTCGGCCTGGCGTCCGGAGAGATCGAGCGCAAGCCCGAGTCTGGCGAGCAGGCCACGTGCGCTGCTGGCATCCGGTGTGCGCACGCGAATGCGTGCCTCGCCGACATGACGGAGTTCCTCCAGGGTTCCCTGCGCGACCAGGTTGCCTGCGCTCATCACCGCTGCGTGCGTGCACATCTGCTCGACCTCGGCAAGCAGGTGGCTCGAGACGAAGACGGTCGTGCCTTCGTCGGCAAGCGACCTGACAAGCCTGCGCACCTCGCGGGTGCCTTGCGGATCCAGCCCGTTGGTCGGCTCGTCGAGCACCAGCAGTTCGCGGGGGGTGAGGAGGGCGCCAGCGATGCCAAGGCGCTGTTTCATCCCGAGCGAGTACGCCCGTACCTTCTTGCCGGCCGCGTGAGTGAGGCCGACGCGTTCCAGCGCGGCGTTCACGCGGGCACGCCGCGTGCTGGCTGGCGCGAACCGGTCGGCGGTGTCGAGACGGTGCAGATTGGCCGCACCGGAGAGGAACGGATAGAAGGCCGGGCCCTCAACGAGGGCCCCGACCCGCGGCAGCACGTCGTGCAGGTTCCGAGGCATCTCACGACCGAGCATCCGGATGTCGCCAGCCGTGGCCGAGGCGAGGCCGAGCATCATCCGGATCGTGGTCGTCTTCCCTGAGCCGTTCGGACCCAGGAAACCGAAAACCGCCCCGCGAGGGACGGCAAGGTCAATGCCGGCCACCGCGGCCTGGCTGCCGAAGCGTTTGGTCAGCCCAAGTGTCTCGATCGCCAATTCGGCGGACGGACGAATGGCTGTCACTGCCCGGCGGCTGCGGCCTGCAGCCGATCGACCGGAACAGCTCCCGCGAAGAGGCGTCCGTCGTTGGTCAGGAGCACATTCACGAGCGAGGTGTGCAGGAGCCGGCCGTCAGCGACAGACGTGGCCGCACCCATGAGCAGTGGCGAACTGAGGATGCCAGAGGGCACGATGCTTGCCGGAACCCCGACCACGGTCTCCCAGCCAGAACCCGACACGGCGGGCTTCGGCCTGGCACTCTTTTCCGGCGTGGCGGTCGGATCGTGCTTCGGAAGCGATTGCTGCTTCACGGTAGCGCCGGGCGGTGGCGAGAAGGTGAACAGGTCTGCTGATGGCTTCTCCAGGCTCAGCTCAGAGAAGGCGATCCGGAATGCGGGGTCCTGTTGCCCGCGTGCCCGTACTTCGACGCTGAGCGGGAGACCCGTCTTCGAATCGACGGCGATGGACACCGAGCCAACCAGGGTAACGGAGCTGCGGGGGGTCAGCACGAGGTCGTACGCCGTGCGCCCGGCCACCGAGGTGTCGTCGCCCACCGTGACGCGCGTGCTGGGCTCGACCGAAGTCAGCAGCCGCTTCGCCAGTTGGGCCGGCGTCTGCATCTCGCCGGGCGTTGCGGCGTCCCCGGTGGTGCCATCACTCTGCGACGCGCGGGCCGGAAGCGTCAGGTGCGTCGCCGTGCGATCCGAGGAGTCGTAGAGCCAGACATCGCTGCCGTGCCTGATCACGTCGCGTTCCGCGAGCGAGTCCATTACCTGGATGCGGGCGTTCGTGGGTGCGTCGACGTAGACACGGGCGGTGTGCGAACCGGTGAGGAGCTCGAGCGCCGAGGCCGCGGCATCCGTACTCGATGACGGCCCGATGGACGGCACCTCGGGAAGGCCAAGTTGCGAGGTCTGTTCGAGCGTTCCCGAGAATGCGCGCACGGGGCTCTGCGCGACCATAGCCAGCACTTGTTCCGGTGTCTTCGCGGGCAGGTCGACAGCCGCGCCCGCCGCCAGAGGGGCAACAAGAACGCCCGCCGCTATGACAGCGGGAACAGCGACGGCAGGCAACCAGCGGAGCCAGACGCGCGTCATGGTCGGAAATCCCTGCGGGGGAAACTCATGTTTTGACGATACGCCTCATGCGTCGGGATGGCACCAGGATGTCGCGAAATCCCAGTGAACGACAGTGAGTGTGAGATCTCTGCCGCGTCACTCGTCAGCAGAGTCGAGACAGCGATCGACGAGATCCAGTAGTTCGCGGCTGGCGAGGATGCGGAAATGGCCGCCAACCGGCAGCACCACGTTGCTCGCGCCGTCGAGAAAACTTCCGTTCGGGATGTGTGGGTCGAACCATCCAACGACCGACACGATGCGCGGGTTCGCCTCGCGGATGCTCGCCAGCTCCAGCAGCATGGCGTTGGTCGGACGAAGGGCGCGCACACTGCGAAACGGCGTGAACGCGGCCAGCGTCGAGCCCGAAAAAGGGGTGCTGACCGCGACCGTCAGCCGCACCCGATCGCCGACGCCCGGCATCCCCATCAGATGCTTGGCGATCAGGCCGCCCTTGCTGTGGGCGACGATCGTTACCCCCCACAGGTCATGCGACTCGAGGTGATCGGCGACCATGCGAGCACCGGCGTCGATGGTCGCCAGGTTGCGCTGCAGGGCCGTCACGATGTGTACCGGATGGCCGCGGTCGTGGATGTGCGCACCCAATGGGCGCAAGAAGCGCCACGACTCGAAGATGCCCGGTAGGAGGAGGACCGGCGCACGGTCGCCCGCCGAGGCGACGAATGCATACGGGTCGCCCCGGTCGAGCTCTGCGCGAAGCTGGTGCCGGATGGCGTATTCGTAGTCGAGTGCGGCGACAGCGGCTTTGCGAAGCGCGATCACCGCGCCACCTCCGCCAGGCACCGTGCGGTCGCTGCCGGGCGGGCGTGCATCACCAAGTGGCGCGATCCGGGCACCTCGATCGCCGAGGCGTTCCGCCCGAGAGCGGCGAGTGCTGCGACCCAGCCGCGCCCCGCGATCGGATCGCGGACACCGCGCACGACGACGACCGGAACGTCGATGGCAGGGAGATCGTCCTCGAGGCGATACGCCAGCATTGAGGGCACCACCGAGAGATACCATCGCGGGCCGCAGCGCACGTAGTCGTTGAGCACCAGCCAGTTGGCACGCGGAGTCTCCCCGAGCGTGTCCTGCGCGAGTCGCAATGTGGAGCGCAGGAGGCTCCGGTCCCGCGGAGACACCACGGGACCAAGCAGAGCAAGGGCGAGCAGGGCATCCGGCCGGTCTCGGGCCAACCGGGCTGCGATCTGCGCGCCCATCGAGTGGCCGACCACCACGCACGCCGGGAGTTGCAACCGGTCGATCGTGTGAGCTGCGACTGCGGCGAAGTCTTCGACGGAGTATGCGCGACCAGGGCGTGGCGCGCGCCCGAAGCCGGGGAGGTCGATGGCGACCACTCGGCCATACCGGGCAAGCTGCGGGATGAGCCGCTCAAAGTAGCGCGAGCTGACGCCGATGCCGTGGATCAAGAGGAAGACCTCGCCGTCGCCGCCGGTGTCCGCGGTGACGACGGCGGCGACTCGCTGCGCTGTCGAGGGTGTCATCGATGTCGCAGGTGTCGGCGGTGTCGGCGGTGTCGGTCGTGTGTCGGTCATTCTGGCGCCGACGCTTCAGGATCCGCGGGCGAGGGACGGGCCGGTTCCCTGACCAGTCAGGTCGAACAGGGAGGTGCACGGCGCGGTTTGGAGAGCGTCGCTCACCGGTCTGCGCGGAGTGATCCGTGGTGCCATTCCCCAACAGTCCGCCCGATCGGCCCGGCGTTCAAGAGGTTGACTTGGCGCGCATTTGATGCGTGGCGCGAGACGCCGATTCAGAAGACCGCGCTGATCGCCGGGATCGTCTTCCTCGTCGTGGGTGTCGCGGGGTTCATCCCGGGCATCACGACGAATTTCGATGAGATGCGGTTCGCCGGTGAGGATTCGAATGCGCTCCTGCTTGGTCTCTTCCAGGTGTCGGTGCTGCATAACATCGTCCATCTCCTCTTCGGCGTTGCAGGGGCCGCTTTCGCGCGTACTCCGCGCTCCGCCCGCAGCTACCTCATCTGGGGCGGCGTGGTTTATGCACTAATCTGGGTGTACGGCCTCTTCTTCAGCGGTGGCGTGCCGGCCAACATCGTGCCGTTGAACAGCGCAGACAACTGGCTTCACCTCGTCCTCGCCATCGGCATGATCGCATTGGGCTTGCTGCTCGGCCGTGGTATCGACAACGCCCGCACCTCGCAAACGTCGTCGACAACCGGGCGGCTGTAAGCGTGTGTTGAGTAGCGCGGGTTTCGAAACAGCCGGGCTGGGCCTACCCAGCAGCGGCGGCCGCGAAGTAGTCGAGGAGGCGCGGGGTCACCGTGAGGGCGCCTGTCGCATCGACGGCCAGAATGTCGACGGGGTGTTCCGCCAGAAATGCGTTCCATTCGTCGGGAGGTGTCGCCAGCGCGGCCGTGGCGAGGACATCCGCCGTGATGATGTCGGCTGCCATGGCGGTGACCTGGACGAATCCGTTCCTGATCGGACCGCGGTGCCAGACGTGCAGTCCACGCTCGGAGTAACCGGACGTCGCGACCGCAACGTAGTCCCCGAAAAGCTCGATCGAGGTCAGTAGCTTCGTGTGGTCGGCGGGATCCGTGATACCGGTGACCCAACGCGTGCCCGGCTCGGGGGAACCGCGATAGAGGATGTCTCCCCCAGCGTTCACGCACCAGTTCTCGGCACCGGCATCCGAGAGCGCGCGCCCGGCCCGGTCGATGGCGATCGCCTTCACGATGCCGTTGAGATCGAGCACTCCGTCCGGACGGTCGGGCGTGAACGCGCCAGCGGTCGCACTGCGCCAGCGCACGGCGAGTTCGTAGGTCTCACGCAGTTCATTGCTCGTCTGGGTGAGGTCCAGGTCGCCGATCGCAACCCGGCTGAGCTCCGAGTCCTCCCGGTAGAGGCTGAACCGCTCGTCGAGGGCGCGGAATACGTCGTGCACACTCGCGCGAGCGGCATCCCACGCGTCGGCATTGTCAACGGCGCCCGGGCCGTCAACGGCGCCCGGGTCCCCAATCGCGTCAGGCATTTCGACGGAGAGCGAGACCATCGTTCCCATCGTCGCGAACGTGTCGTGGTGCCACGTACCGCCATGCTGCGGAGCGTGGTCAGCCGGCAAAGTGGGCCTTGTCGAGTGCGGACTGCAGGGACTGCAGGTACGCGTCCGAGGTGTATGTCGCACCGCTCACGCTGTTCACCTTGGCCGATTGGGCGCTGAGCACAGAGGATCGGAGGATCGGCGCTGCATAGTCGTCGATCCGCTGGGAGTGCCCGTCTGACTCGGTCAGCTGGACCTTGGCATCGGTGAGCTTGCCCCCGGCGATCGTGACGGTGACCTGGACGGTGCCGTACGGGTGCTGCACAACCGCCCCGGCGAACGTTCCACCGCTCGACGCTGGCGCCGTCCCGCCGGCCGACGCGCTTGCGGTTGGCGGAGGAACCGCCGACGGCGACGGTGAAGCCGGACTCGCGGCCTGCGTGGAAGGATCCGCTGGCGACGATGAGGCGATCATGGGCGTCGCATGCTGGGCGCCCAGCTCCCAGCCAATCAGAACCACGGCACCGGATGCGGCGGCCGCGACGAAGAACGAACGAACTCTCACCAGTCAAACCTTTCAACATGCACCTGGTGCTGTTTGACACCGTGTTGGAGGGCATCCTTGATCACGAGGTCGGCCCAGGGACCCGGGCCGCACACGTACAGATCGGCACCGAAGAGCTTCGGGACATAGGACGCAATGGTGTAGCCGCGATCGACCGCATCCGCCGACTGCCACGACGGGGTCGTGCGCGGCCGCGGACCATCGATGAGGAACACCGGCGCCCCCTTGCTTGCGCAGAGCTCACGCAGTTCCTGCCACAGGTATGGATCCTGCACGCCGGTATGGCGCACGATCACGGTGGCTTCCCCCGGTGCGAGATCCGAGTGCTCGAGCATGGCGCGGATCGGTGTGATCCCGATGCCCGCCGCAACGAAGACTGCCCGCGGTGACGTGCGCGCCATCGGAGTGAAGATGCCGTATGGGCCTTCGATCGACACGCCCGTGCCCGGGCGGACCTTGGCCAGCGCGGCCGAGCCTGCGCCGAGGACCCGAACGGTGATCCGGACTGTGCTCGCGGTCGGGGCAGCGGAGAGCGAGAGGGGATGCGCGTGCCACCAGGTTTTCCCGCTCCAGAACCTCCAAACGAAGAACTGGCCGCCAGTGGCCTGGAGCTCGCGCAAGCGGCGCCCCGACATCTCGATCGAGACCACGCCAGGCGCCACGTCGACGATGCGGCTCACCCGGAGTCCATGCCGAATGGAGCGGACGACCGGAACCGCGAACCTGTACGTCGCCAGGAGCAGGGCGACGATGACGTACAGGGCGAACCAGTAGACCCGCTGCGGGCTGCCATTGGTGAAGAGCAGACTCACGCTGAGCTGGTGCGGCGCGGCCGCCAGGACGGCGAAGTAGCTGAGCAGGTGGATGACGTGCCAGACCTCGTATGGGAACTTCCGGCGTACGGCCACAAACGAGGTGACCACGACGACGACGAGGAGGCCGAGACCGATGAAGGCGAACGGCATCCACGATGACAGGGTCCACATCGCAGGGATCTCCGCGATGGGGTTGAGCCCCGTGCTCATGCCATAGCCGATGAGAAGCAGCACAGCGTGCGCGAGAATCAGGTAGAAGGCCGGCTTCGCAATTCGGCGATGGGCCTGCATGGCTTTGTCGTGGCCGAACGTCCTGTCGATCACCGGAACGCGCGCAGCGAGCACGAGCATGACAAGGACAAGATCGGTTCCGATAAGCCCGGCGAGCATGCCTGCGCTCGTCGTGGCGCTGGTGAGCGTCTTGAAGTCGAAGGTCCCGGCCGCCAGGAACAGGGCGATGACGATGGCGACGGATACCCAGCTCAGCGTGACGAGGAAGTCGGCATGGCGCATGCGCCGCTTATAGCCTTCCGACACGCGGGCCCGCGCAGTGCGCGTAATTTCTTCGCGCGGTAAGCGCAATTGGTCTAGGGTCACGGGGATTATCCGACCACACATGCAAATGAATTGGCTGGATGCTTCCTATGCGTTCATTCAGGCAGAGCAGCTCGCCTGAATCCACACGAGAGCCGCACTTTCGCGCGTACTGTGAGGGCATGAGTGAGGGGCCAGTGCGGGTGGTGCCAGCTGACGACGCGCACTGGCCGGATGTCGATACGGTCCTTGGTCACCGCGGGGATTCCGCACAGTGCTGGTGCCAGTGGTTCAAGCTCTCACGCAGCCAGTACACGGAGACCTCGGCTGCTGCGCGAAAGGCGCGCCTGCGCGAGCAGGTCGCGAGTGCTCCCGCCCCTGGCGTGCTCGCCTATCTGGGCGACGAACCAGTCGGATGGTGTGCGGTCGAGCCGCGAAGCCAGTATCCCGTGCTTGCCCGATCCAGGATCGCTCGCGCGGCCGGCGGAACGGACGACCGGGGGCGGTGGGCAGTCACCTGCTTCGTTGTGCGGATGGAATTCCGCGGGCGCGGTGTCGCTCGCGCGCTCCTCCGCGGAGCAGTGGAACACGCCCGCGAGAATGGCGCACGCGTGGTCGACGGCTATCCGGTCGATCCCACGGTGCGGCCCGCACTGTCGTCAGCGGAGAAGTACCACGGGACGGTCACACTCTTCGCGGCGGCGGGTTTTGCGATCATCGCCCGTCCGTCGCCGACGCGTGCCATCATGCGGGTCGAATTCGGAGAATGAACCCGGATCGGGCGCATGACGGCGAATCGGGCGATTAACAGAAAACGGGCACGCGACTCCCAGTCACGTGCCCGTTCCTCTGCAAAACGTTAGAGTACGTCCCCGACCCTGTGAACGCGAAGGTCGTTGGTCGTCCCCGCGATTCCGGGAGGGGAACCGGAGATGATGATGACCTTCTCCCCCGCGACGGCGCGACCGGTCGAGACGAGGACCTCGTCCACCTGGGCGACCATCTGGTCGGTGTGCTTCACGCGGTCGACGATGAACGACTCGACACCCCAGTTCAGCGCCATCCGCCGACGGATCGCAGGGTCCGGCGTGAAGGCGAGGATCGGGATCGAGCTGCGCAGGCGCGACATCCGGCGGGCGGTGTCACCGGACTCGGTGAAGACGCAGAGATACTTGGCTTCGACGAAGTCGGCGACCTCCACCGCAGCGAGTGTGATTGCTCCACCCTGGGTGCGCGGCTTGGTTCCGAGCGGCGGGATGCGCTCGAGTCCGTGCTGCTCGGTCGAGTCGACGATGCGGGCCATGGTCTGAACCGTGATCACCGGGTACTCGCCGACGCTGGTCTCACCACTGAGCATGACGGCATCCGCGCCATCCAGCACGGCGTTGGCAACATCGGAGGTCTCGGCACGCGTCGGCACGGGGCTCGAAATCATCGACTCGAGCATCTGCGTCGCGACAACCACGGGCTTGGCCATGCGGCGCGAAAGCTCGACGGCGCGCTTCTGCACGATCGGCACGGCCTCGAGCGGCAGCTCGACGCCGAGGTCACCGCGGGCGACCATGATCGAATCGAACGCGTTGATGATTGCCTCGAGGTTATCGACGGCCTGCGGCTTCTCAATCTTGGCCATGACAGGGATCTTGCGACCCTCTTCTGCCATGATCTCGTGAACGCGCGTGATGTCATCCGCGTTCCGCACAAACGAAAGCGCGATGAGGTCGGCACCGAGCTTGAGCGCCCAGCGCAGGTCTGCCTCGTCTTTCTCGGAGAGGGCTGGAACGTTGACCGCGACACCGGGCAGGTTGATGCCCTTGTTGTTCGAGACGGGTCCTGCGACGACGACCTCGGTCGTGACGACCGTGCCATCGGTATCGAGTACCTTCACCTTGACTTTGCCGTCGTCAATGAGCAGGAAGTCGCCGGGCTTGACGTCCTGAGGCAGTCCCTTGAACGTCGTCGAGGACAGTTCCTTGGTTCCGATGATGTCTTCGGTGGTGATCCGGAAGATGTCGCCTTCTTCGAGGTCGTATGGTCCGGCCTCGAACTTTCCGAGGCGGATCTTCGGACCCTGAAGGTCCACCATGACGGCGACGGCTCGACCGGAGTCTTCCGTTGCCTTGCGCACATTCGCGTAGACGGCCTCGTGCACGTCGTAGCTTCCGTGGCTGAGGTTCATCCTGGCGACGTCGACACCCGCATCGATGATGGCGCGGATGTTTTCATAACTGGACGTCGCCGGCCCCAGGGTCGCGACGATTTTTGCCCGTCTCATTCTTCGTTTACTCCGTGATTCCGCGCCACAAGGTGGCGCCTGATTCGTGTGTCCCAGGAACGATCGCGGCGATCGCCGCAAACACAGAAGGCTAGACCAGTATTCCCCGGTCGGTTGGCTTTACCGGGAAGGGCAGCTGTGTGTCTCCTTCAAGATAGCGGTCGACGGCGGATGCTGCCGCACGTCCCTCCGCGATCGCCCACACGATGAGCGACTGGCCACGACCGGCGTCACCGGCCACGAATACGCCGGGCTGACTGGTCTGGTAGTCGCCGCCACGCTCCACGTTGCCGCGCTCGTCGAACGGGAGCTCAAGCTGGTCGCCAAGGTCTTCGGGCTCCGGGCCGGTGAAGCCCAGAGCGAGAAGGACGAGGTCCGCAGGGATCTCGCGCTCGGTGCCCGCCTTGGGCACGCGCCTGCCATCGAGGTACTCGGTCTCCGCGACGCGAATCGCTCGCAACTCGCCGAACTCGTTGGCAAGGAATTCGACAGTTGAGGCGAGGTACTCGCGGTGACCGCCCTCTTCGTGTGCGCTGGACACCTCGAACAGAGTCGGGGTCAGCGGCCACGGCTGGTGTGCGGGACGCTCGCTCGGCGGCTGGACGCCGATGGCGAGATTGGTGACGGATGCCGCACCCTGGCGGTGCGCCGTTCCGATGCAGTCCGCTCCCGTGTCTCCACCACCGAGGACCACGACGTGCTTGCCCTCCGCTGTGATCTGGTCCGGGATGCTGTCGCCGGCGCCGACCTTGTTCGCCTGCACCAGGTACTCCATCGCAAAGTGCACACCGGGAAGGTCGCGGCCAGGGATCGGCAGGTCGCGCGGCACCATGGCGCCCGTGGCGACGACGACGGAATCATAGCGCGCACGCAGATCGTCCCAGGTGATGTCGACGCCGATGTTGACGCCCGCGCGGAAACGCGTGCCCTCGGCCATCATCTGGTTCAGGCGCGCCTCGAGGTGCTTCTTCTCCATCTTGTAGTCCGGGATGCCGTAACGCAGCAGTCCGCCGATGCGGTCGTCACGCTCGTACACTGCGACCGTGTGGCCTGCGCGGGTGAGCTGCTGGGCCGCGGCGAGGCCCGCGGGGCCGGAGCCGACGACGGCAACCGTCTTGCCGGTGAGGCGCTCCGGCGGGTGCGGCTGAACCCAGCCGTTCTGCCACGCCTGGTCGATGATCGACACCTCGACCTGCTTGATCGTCACGGCGGGCTGGTTGATGCTCAGCACGCACGACGACTCGCACGGTGCAGGGCACAGCCGGCCCGTGAACTCGGGGAAGTTGTTGGTCGCGTGCAGTCGCTCGATTGCCTGGCGGCCTTCGCCGCGCCACATCAGGTCGTTCCACTCCGGGATCAGGTTGCCGAGGGGGCAACCCTGATGGCAGAACGGAATGCCGCAGTCCATGCACCGGCCGGCCTGACGTCGCAGCTCGGCCGGGTCGCCGGCCTCGTAGACCTCTTTCCAGTCCATGAGACGCACCGAAACCGGGCGACGCTTCGGGAGCTCACGCTCCGTTACCTTGAGGAAACCCTTCGGGTCAGCCACCGGTCACCTCCAAAATCCTGTTCCATACCACGTCGCCGTCCGGGTCGAGGCCCTCATCGACCGCACTTTGGCGGGTCGCCAGCACCGCGGCATAATCGCGCGGAAGCACCTTCACGAACTTGGTCGCGGCCTCGTCGAAATTGACGAGAAGCTTTGCCGCGAGCGTCGAATCGGTCTCCGCCTTGTGCCGCTCGAGCAAGTCGCGCACGATCTCGATATCTGCACTCCCGAGGGGAAGCAACTCGAGTTCGCCGGACTCGAGCGAGTCACGATTGACGCGATCCGAGCGCAGCTCGTAGACGTATGCGGTTCCACCCGACATCCCAGCGCCGAGGTTGCGACCCGTCCCGCCGAGGATGACGGCAAGACCGCCGGTCATGTACTCGAGTGCGTGGTCGCCAACCCCTTCGACGACGGCCGTCGCCCCTGAGTTACGAACCAGGAAGCGTTCGCCCACGATGCCACGGATGAACATGCTGCCCTGCGTCGCGCCGTAGCCGATCACGTTGCCTGCAATGACGTTGTGCTCGGCAGGGAAGACACTGGCACGGTCGGGACGGACCACGATCTGACCACCGGAGAGACCCTTGCCGACGTAGTCGTTCGAGTCACCCTCCAGGCGCAGCGTGATACCGCTCGGCAGGAAGGCGCCGAAAGACTGGCCGGCCGAACCCGTCAGCGTGATTTCGATGGACCCGGTGGGCAGCCCGTGCTCGCCGTGACGAACCGTGACCTGGTGGCCGAGCATGGTGCCGACTGCGCGCTCCGTGTTGCGGATGGGCAGCGCGATCTCAACGTGACCACCGCGCTCGAGCGCATCCGAACTGAGTTCGATGAGTCGGTTGTCGAAGTGCTTCTCGAGCTCGTGGTCCTGCTGGCGCGCGTTCTTCCGCGGCTCGTCCTCGGCGAACTTCGGTCCGGCCAGGATCGGGGCGAGGTCGAGCCCGCCCGCCTTCCAGTGCTCAATCGCACCGTTGACATCAAGCACTTCGTGGTGGCCGATCGCTTCGTCGATGCTGCGGAATCCGAGTTCGGCGAGGTACTCCCGCACCTCCTGGGCGATGAACTCGAAGAAGTTCACGACGAACTCCGGCTTGCCCGTGAACCGGGAGCGCAGCTCGGGGTTCTGGGTGGCAACGCCGACCGGGCAGGTGTCCAGGTGGCAGACGCGCATCATGATGCAGCCGGAGACAACGAGCGGCGCGGTCGCGAAGCCGAACTCCTCTGCGCCGAGCAGCGCGCCGATGATGACGTCGCGGCCGGTCTTCAGCTGCCCGTCGACCTGCACGACAACACGGTCACGCATGCCATTGAGCATGAGGGTCTGCTGCGTCTCAGCCAAGCCGAGCTCCCACGGTGTTCCGGCGTGCTTGAGCGAGTTGACCGGGCTTGCGCCCGTGCCACCGTCGTGCCCGGAGACGAGCACGACATCCGCGAGCGCCTTGGCAACACCCGCTGCGACCGCACCAATGCCGGATTCGCTCACGAGCTTGACGTGTACGCGGGCGAGGGGGTTCGCGCGCTTCAGGTCGAAGATGAGCTGCTTGAGGTCCTCGATCGAGTAGATGTCGTGGTGCGGGGGCGGCGAGATCAAGCCGACGCCGGCGGTCGCGTGTCGCGTGCGCGCGATCCACGGGTACACCTTGGTCGGCGGCAGCTGCCCGCCCTCACCGGGCTTTGCACCCTGCGCGAGCTTGATCTGGATGTCCTCGGCGTGCGTGAGGTACATGCTCGTGACACCGAACCGGCCGGATGCGACCTGCTTGATCGCGCTGCGGCGCTCCGGGTCGAGCAGGCGGTCGAGATCCTCGCCGCCTTCGCCCGTGTTGGACTTGGCGCCGAGCCGGTTCATCGCTATCGCGAGGGTGGTGTGCGCCTCTTCCGAGATGGAGCCATAGCTCATCGCACCTGTCGAGAATCGCTTGACGATCGACTCGATGGGCTCGACCTCTTCGAGCGGAACGGCCGGACGCTCGCCGCCCTTGAACTTGAACATGCCGCGCAGCGTCATGAGGCTTTCGGCCTGCTCGTCGACCATGCGCGTGTAGTCGCGGAAAATGTCGTACCGGCGCGTGCGCGTCGAATGCTGGAGACGGAACACCGTGTCCGGGTTGAACAGGTGCGGTGCACCGTCTCGACGCCACTGGTACTCGCCGCCGGTCGCAAGACGTTCGTGAGCGGTGATCGCGCCGTCGACGGGGTACGCGCTCGAGTGCCGAGCGAGGTTCTCCGCCGCAATGACGTCGATGCCGACGCCGCCAAGCTTGCTCGTGGTGCCGGTGAAGTACTGGTCGATGAATTCCTGGCTGAGGCCCACCGCCTCGAAGGCCTGGGCACCCGCGTACGAGGAGACCGTGGAGATACCCATCTTGGACATGATCTTCAGAACGCCCTTGCCGAGCGCCTTGATCACGTTCTTGACGGCCTTCTCGGGCGTCACGCCCATGATCATGCCACTACGCACGAGATCCTCGCACGTCTCCATGGCCAGGTACGGGTTCACGGCCGATGCCCCGTACCCGATCAGGGTCGCGACATGGTGGACCTCGCGCACGTCGCCGGCCTCGACGATCAGGCCGACGCGCATCCGGTTCTCGGTGCGGATGAGGTGGTGGTGCACGCCGGAAAGCATCAGCAGGGACGGCACGGGTGCCAGGTCCCGGTTGGAGTCACGGTCGCTGAGCACGATGAATTGCGCGCCGGCCTCGATCGCGGCATCGACTTCATCGCACATCTCGGCGATGCGCTTCTCCATGGCGTTCGGCCCGTCATCGGCGCGATACAGGCCCTTGATCGTCGACGTCAGGCGGCTGCCTGCGTGCTTGTCGATGTGCTGGATCTTCGCCAGCTCGTCGTTGTCGATCACGGGGAAGTCGAGCACGACCTGCCTCGCATGCTCCGGACCCGCAGAGAGCAGGTTCCGCTCCGGGCCAAGACCGAGCTTGAGCGAGGTGACGACCTCTTCACGGATCGAGTCGAGCGGCGGATTCGTCACCTGCGCGAACTGCTGCGTGAAGTAGTCGAAAATCAGGCGGGGACGCTCGGAGAGCACTGCGACAGGGGTGTCCGATCCCATTGCGCCGAGCGGCTCCGCACCCGTGCGCGCCATGGGCGTGAGGATGACGCGTACCTCTTCTTCGGTGTAGCCGAACGTGCGCTGGCGACGCGTGACAGAGGCGGGCGTGTGCACGATGTGCTCCCGCTCGGGGAGGTCCTTGAGGTTGATCCGGCCGGCATCCAGCCACTCGCCCCACGGTTCGGCGCTCGCGAGTTCCGCCTTGATCTCGTCGTCCTCGATGAGGCGACCCTCGACGGTGTCGACGAGGAACATCTTGCCGGGGCGCAGGCGCCCCTTGCGGACGACACGGCTCGGGTCGACATCGATGACGCCGATCTCGCTGGCAAGGACGACGAGTCCGTCATCCGTTACCAGGTAGCGCCCTGGGCGCAGGCCATTGCGATCGAGTGTTGCACCGACGAGCGCCCCGTCAGTGAACACGATCGCGGCAGGCCCGTCCCACGGTTCCATGAGCATCGAGTGGTACTCGTAGAAGTCCCGGCGAGCGGGATCGATCTCGAGCTGGTTCTCCCAGGCTTCGGGCACCATCATCATCACGGCGTGCGGCAGCGACCGGCCGGAAAGGGTGAGGAGTTCCACGACCTCGTCGAACGAGGCCGAGTCGCTCGCGCCCGGGGTGACGATCGGCATGACGTTGGAGAGATCGCCGAGCAGCTCGCTCTCGAGCTGGGACTGGCGTGCGCGCATCCAGTTGCGGTTGCCCTGCACCGTGTTGATCTCGCCGTTGTGCGCGATCATGCGGAACGGCTGTGCGAGAGGCCACGAAGGGAAGGTGTTGGTCGAGTAGCGCGAGTGCACGAGCGCGAGCTTCGACGCGAAGCGCGGGTCGGAGAGGTCGGGGTAGAACGGCTCGAGCTGAAGAGTCGTGACCATGCCCTTATACACGAGTGTCCGCGCGGAGAGCGAGGCGAAGTACACCTCGAGCTCACGCTCGACGCGCTTGCGCAGGATAAAGGTCTGGCGGTCGAGCAGGATGCCGCCCACGAGCGACCCCGACTCCCCCGTGCGCGTGCTCTTGACGAACAGCTGCTCGATCGCGGGCATTGCGTCCCTCGCGAGTGACCCGATCTCGTCTGGCTGCACGGGAACGTCACGCCAACCGATGACGACGAGTTCCTCCTCCGCGACGATCGCCTCGATGGCAGCCTTGACCTTCGCCCGCTCGCCCGGCTCGGACGGCAGGAACGCGTTACCGACCGCGTACCGGCCGGCGCTGGGAAGCTCGAAGCCGGAAACCGCGCGCAGGAACGCATCCGGGATCTGCGTGATGATGCCAGCGCCGTCACCCGTGCCTGCGTCAGAGCCGACGGCACCACGGTGCTCAAGGTTGCGCAGCGCATTGAGTGCGGTGTCGATGATGTCGTGACCGGCCGTGCCGCGCAGGGTCGCGACCATAGCGAGACCGCAGGCGTCGCGCTCGTCGGCAGGGTTGTAGAGCCCTTGCTGGGCAGGAACCGCACTGAAGCGGGAGAATGCGGGGGTAGGCGCCATCACGACTGTCCTCACGAGATATTAACCGAGGTGGGACGACGTCGGCCCGTGGACAAGGAAGGGGAACCGCTACCTCAGATGACCTGGTGCGGCGAGATGGAATGCTTTCGGGATTGCCTGGGCTTAAGACTTCGAGCCGACTGGGCTTGTGGCCGTGGCTACGCCCGATTCGACTGGCTCCGCGGCATCCTTACCCTGAGTCTCTTCATCCAAATCGGTGTCGTCAGAGTCTACCTCAGCATCAGGCTTCCGCCATTCGCGGCCGGGACGGTAAACGCTGGGCTCCAGGCCCGGGTGGCGGCGGCGCTGCACGGCGATGAGCACGATGCCTGCGATCACGGCGGCGAAGGCGGCCCAGACGTTGCTCGGAATGCCCAGGAAAGAGAACTCGCTCGGGTCGATGCGGATCGACTCAAGGTACGAGCGTCCGATGCCGTACCAAACGAGATACAGGCCGAACGTCTTGCCCCAGCGCAGGTGAAGTCTGCGCTCGATGAGGAGGATCACTCCGATGCCGATCAGGTTCCAAATGATCTCGTACAGGAACAGCGGCTGGAACAGCGTGCCGGCGGGGAGGCCGACAGGGAACGCAGGATTGGTCTGCTCGATCTGCAGCCCCCACGGCAGGTTGGTCGGCAGGCCGAACAGCTCGTGGTTGAAATAGTTGCCGAGGCGGCCCATCGACTGCGCCAGCAGCATGCCAGGTGCAAGCGCGTCGGCGAACGACCAGAAGCGGATGCCGGACATGCGGCAGCCGATGTACGCACCGATCGCGCCGCCCAGCAGCGAACCGAAGATCGCGTTGCCGCCATCCCAGATGGCGAAGGTGTTCCACAGGTTCGCACCGGGGTAGAAGTAGTCGGTGGGGTGCGTGAGGACGTGGTAGATGCGTGCGCCGACGATGCCAAGCGGCACAGCCCAGAGGATGATGTCGAGCACGACGCCCGGCTCGCCGCCGCGCTTGCTCAAGCGGCGCGAGGTCCAGATGGTCGCGGCGATGATGCCGGCGAGGATGCACAGCGCGTACGTGTGAATCACGAACGGCCCGAGCGTGAAGCTGGCCAGCGAAGGGTCAGGGCTCGGAATGCTCGAATGCCACATGCTCAACATCGCAAACACCCGATGACTCACCTTTCGTAACGCATTTCAGAATGGACGAACGACCCCTGTGGTCGCCTCGGCCACCATAGTCTATTTTGTACGCCGGGTGCCCTCGGCCAGGGCGGCCGCGACTCGTGCAACGCCGCTGACACCGCCATCGGCCAGGGCCTTGACGAGCGCCGAACCCACGATGGCACCATCCGCGTACTCGAGCACCTCGGCGACCTGCTCGGCCGTCGAGATGCCGAGGCCGACGCACGCACTGGTGGCACCGGCATCGCGCAGGCGCGCCACGAGGGTGCGCGCGGCGGAGTCGACGTCCTGCCGCGCCCCGGTGATGCCCATGGTGGACACGGCATACACGAAGCCACGGCAGACCTCGACGGCCTGGCGCAGCCGTTCGTCGCTCGAGGTCGGTGCCGCGAGGAAGACGCGGTCGAGACCGGTGCGCTCCGATGCGGCGAGCCATTCGGCTGCCTCGTCGGGAATGAGGTCCGGCGTGATCAGTCCGGCGCCACCGGCGGCGACGAGGTCGTCCGCGAAGCGCTCCACCCCGTATTGCATGACCGGGTTCCAGTAGGTCATGAGCACGATCGGCACGTCGGTGCGCTCGGTGATCGCACGAACGGCCGTAAAGCCATCCCTGAGCCGGAAACCGGCCGCACGAGCGACCTCGGTGGCCTCCTGGATGACCGGCCCGTCCATGACCGGGTCGGAGTACGGCAGGCCGAGCTCGATGACGTCGACGCCGTTCTCGGCGAGAGCGATGGCTGCATCGATGCTCGTCTGCAGGTCGGGGAAGCCAACCGGCAGGTAGCCGATGAGCGCCCCGGCACCCGACGTCTTGGTCGCCGCGATCGCAGCTTCGACCGGGCTCGCCGTGGTGGCGGAGTGGTGTGCGCTCATGATTGAACCGCGTTCTCGTCGATCAAGTGGAAATAGCGACCGGCGGTTTCCATGTCCTTGTCGCCGCGACCACTCAGGTTCACCAGGATAACGGCGTCCGGCCCGAGCTCCTTACCGAGTTCGAGCGCTCCGGCGAGGGCGTGCGACGACTCGATCGCCGGGATGATGCCCTCGGTGCGACTGAGCAGGCGGAAAGCATCCATCGCCTGGGCATCGGTGATCGGCCGGTAACTCGCGCGACCGATGCTCGCCAGCCACGAGTGCTCTGGCCCGACGCCCGGATAATCGAGCCCGGCGGAGATCGAGTGCGATTCGATCGTCTGGCCGTCTTCGTCCTGGAGGAGCATGCTGCGTGCACCGTGCAGGACGCCGGGGCGGCCCTTGGTGATGGTCGCGGCGTGCCTCGGCGTGTCCGCGCCGTCCCCCGCCGCCTCGAAGCCGTACAGGCCGACGGCGGAGTCGTCGAGGAAGGCGTGGAAGATCCCGATGGCGTTCGACCCGCCACCGACACAAGCGGCGACCGCATCCGGCAGCTTGCCCGTGAGGTCGAGCACCTGTTGCCTGGCCTCTTCGCCAATGATCTTCTGCAGGTCACGGACCAGTGAGGGGAACGGATGCGGGCCCGCGACTGTCCCGAAAATGTAGTTCGTGGTCTCGACGTTCGTGACCCAGTCGCGCAACGCGTCGTTGTTGGCGTCCTTGAGCGTGCGCGACCCGGTCTTGACCGAGACCACCTCGGCCCCGAGCAGGCGCATCCGGGCGACATTGAGCGCCTGGCGCTCGGTGTCGACCTCGCCCATGTAGATCACGCATTCCATGCCGAAGAGCGCGGCGGCCGTCGCCGTCGCGACGCCGTGCTGGCCGGCGCCGGTCTCGGCAATGATGCGCGTCTTGCCGATGCGCTTGGTCAGGATCGCCTGGCCGAGCACATTGTTGATCTTGTGCGAGCCGGTGTGGTTGAGGTCCTCGCGCTTGAGGATGATGCGGGCTCCGCCCGCGTGTTCGGCGAACCTGGGCACCTCGGTGATGAGGGACGGGCGCCCGATGTAGTTGCGGTTGAGCTCGTCGAGCTCGGCCAGGAACTCCGGGTCGGCCTTGGCGAGTTCCCAGGCCTCGGTGAGTTCATCGAGTGCGGCGATCAGGGGCTCGGGCACGAATCGCCCACCGAAGTCGCCGAAGTATGGGCCTGTTTCAGAGCGAAGAGACATCTAAACCACCAGGAATTCTTGAAGCGTGGCGACGGGGTCGCTCGTGACGAGCGCTTCTCCGACGAGAACAACATCCGCGCCGCTCGCGCGATAGTGCGCGACATCGGCTGCCGACAAAACGGCGGATTCGGCAACGCGGATGACACCGGACGGGATCCGATCGGCCAGCGTGCCGAACAGGTCACGATCGAGTTCGAACGTCGTCAGGTTGCGGGCATTGACGCCGACGAGACTGGCGCCGATGTCGAGCGCCCGGCCGAGCTCGTCGGCCGAGTGCGTCTCGACGAGGGTTGCCATGCCGAGCGACGTGCTGAGTTCGTGCAGCGAAGCCAGGGTGCGTTGGTCGAGCGCTGCGACGATGAGCAGCACGATGTCTGCGCCGGCCGCACGTGCCTCGAACACCTGGTACGGCTCGGCGATGAAGTCCTTACGGAGGACGGGCAGCGTGACAGCCGCGCGAACCGCTTCGAGATCGGCGAGCGATCCGCTGAACTTGCGCTGCTCGGTGAGCACGCTGATCGCGCTGGCGCCGCCGGTTTGATAGGACACGGCCAGACCAGCCGGATCCGCGATTTCGGCGAGGACACCACGCGAAGGGCTCGACCGCTTGACTTCGGCGATGATCTTGACCCGCTCGGCCGGCTGGAGCGCATCGAGCGCGTCCAGGGCGGCGGGGGCTTCGTGTGCGGCAGCCTCGACGACGGAGAGTGGACGTTCGGCCTGGCGTGCGCGCGCGTCGGCGACCGCCCCGGCAACGAGGTCGGAGAGCACGCCTTTAGTGTTCTCTCGGCGTGTACTTGGAGCCGTTGACGCCATAGCCCGCCTTGGCGAGGACCCACCCGGTGATGAGGCCGAGCAGGAGCAGGACGGCGGACGCCCACACGATCCACGGGATGTCGAAGCAGAACGCGACGGTTCCGATCGTCACAGCGACGAGCATGATGATGACTGCAGTCCAGGCTGCTGGCGAATGACCGTGACCGAGCTCTGCGGACTCCGTGCTCATACTTCTCCTGCGGGTTGGGTGGTAATGGTTGTGGCACCAGTCTACCGAAGCGGACGAAGCCGGGTGCACGCCGCTTAGCGCGTGGGGTCCTCGCCGCGGCTCAGTTCGTCCCAGTTGTCGATCGCGTCATCGCGCGAAACCGGGCCGCCCGGGGCGGCCCCGTCCGGCTCGCTCGCGTCGTCCGCGAAAACGGTGGCCGAATCATCCGCAGGTTCGAACCTGACCGCCTGATAGCGGCGAGATGCGCCTGGCCAGGTACGCGACGTCACGATGACGGCGATGCCGGCGATGACGAGGATGACGCCACCGAGGATGGCGGACCATGGCCAGATGGACGAATCGACACGGGAGATCAAGTGCTCGACGGACGTGTTGCCAGAGACGCCCGTGACCGTTGTGACCGCCGGGATTCCCGCCCGCCCCGGTGCACCGATGGCGAGCGAGGCCGAGAGGAGGATGCACGCGCCCAGCAACGTGCCCAGTACGCCGAGCACGACACGAAGGATCGGGCCGGCAATAGCCACCGCTGCGGCGAGGGCCAGGCCCGCAAGCGAAAGCGCCGTGAGGGCCGGCGCCGCCACGGAGCCCTGAACCGTGACGGGTGCCGAGTGATTGGCTGCCGATGTCAGGTGCAGGCTGTACCAGACCTGGGTCGATGCGACGAGCGCGAGAAGGCTCCCCGCCATGATCCCGAGAATAAGGATGAGCTTCGCTCTGCGGCCGCGGTCCATGCCTAGAGCACCCGCATCATGGCGTTGGCGACGGCCACCGCCCGCAACGGGGCGGCCGCCTTGTTCTGCGACTCCTGGAACTCGCTGGCCGGGTCGGAATCGGCGACGAGGCCGCCGCCCGCCTGCACACGCGCAACGCCATCCATGATGGTCGCGGTGCGGATGGCGATCGCCAGGTCGGCGTCACCCGCGAAGCCGAAGTAGCCGACCACGCCGCCGTAGACGCCGCGCTGGGCGGGCTCGAGCTCATCGATGATCGCGAGGGCACGCGGCTTGGGCGCCCCGGAGAGGGTACCAGCGGGGAAGGTCGCTCGGAACACGTCGATCGCGGTCGTGTTGGGGAGCAGATCGCCTTCGACCGAGGAGACGATGTGCATGATGTGGCTGAACCGCTCGATCCGCATGAACTCGGTGACCTCGACCGAGCCGGCCGCGCACACCTTGAGCAGGTCGTTGCGGGCGAGGTCGACGAGCATCAGGTG
>JAUZGC010000159.1 GCA_030840105.1 Microbacteriaceae bacterium | reverse complement strand
GGCCGTCAACGTCTACCTCCGCGACATGCAGTACCTCGTCGAAGTCAGTCTGCTCATCCTGTTCTGGACGTCACCCATCGTCTATTCATACGAATCTGTGGCGAGTGCGGTCAGGAAAGCGGGTCTGGGTGAGTGGGTCCTGGAGGTCTACCTGGCCAACCCGATCTCGGTTGCGATCCTCGGTTTCCAACGAGCGGTCTGGCTCGCGGGCGGCACGCCGGCGGCGCATGCGACGTACCCAGACTTCCTGCTCCTGCGGCTTGTCGTCATGACAGCGATCGGACTGGTCTGCGTCTGGATCGCACAGCGGGTCTTTTCTCGGCTTCAGGGCAACTTCGCGCAGGAGATCTGATTGTGAGCACCACATTGACCCCGATTCCCGACGTCATTCGCGTGCGCGAGGTTTCGAAGCGCTTCATCATTCGCAAGGACAAATCGCTCAAGGAACGCATAGTCAATTTCAAGCGATCCAACCGGTACAAGGACGATTTCTGGGCGCTTCGGGATGTCGACTTCACGATCACCGCTGGATCGACGGTCGGTCTGTTAGGCGCGAACGGCTCTGGCAAGAGCACGCTGCTCAAGGTCATCGGTGGAATCATCGACCCGACTGATGGATTCGTGGAACGGCGAGGTCGACTCGCCGCACTTCTCGAACTCGGGGCCGGCTTTCATCCTGACCTCACCGGTCGGGAAAACGTCTTCCTGAATGCCTCGATCCTCGGACTCTCACGCGCGCAGACCGAGGGGTATTTCGACTCCATCGTCGATTTTGCCGAAATCGGGGACTTCATCGACACGCAGGTGAAGTTCTATTCGTCTGGCATGTACGTCCGCCTGGCTTTTGCGATCGCCGTTCACGTCGACCCTGACGTCTTGCTCGTCGATGAGGTGCTCGCGGTCGGCGACGAGCCGTTCCAGAAGAAGTGCATGGACAAGATCAAGGAATTCCAGGCCGAGGGTCGCACGATCGTGTTCGTATCGCATTCAGCCGACCAGGTCGCCGATCTATGCGATCGCGTTGTTGTTCTCTCCCACGGCTCTGTGATTTTTGACGGGGCAACGGTGGCCGGCATCGAGGCGCTGCGATCTTCGTTTGGCCCCTGATCACCGATCTACTCGACGCTCCGATCGCTTTCTGCTCCACACGCCGACCTGCCACTTGATGATGCCAAGTGGGCCGCGATTGTCGAGATCCTCGAGGCGAGCTGTCAGTTCGTGGACGCGGTTCCCGAAGGATTCGGCACGCTGCCATTCGGTGTGAAGTTCGGACTCGAGAACTTCCTGGCGCCGCTCGAAGCGAGTGCCAGCATCCTCACAATCGTCGAGCCGGGCATTCAGCCAGCGCGCGTAGGTACGTTGGATGTCGAGTGCAGTTGTGACGGCATCATCGGCCTCATTCGCGCCATCCGTGGTTTCAGGCCCGGTCAGATCGTCCGAAACCGGCGGAAGTATGGTGCAGAGCTCAGAGAGCGGCGCATCGGCGGTGGGCGCAGTCGCGAGAGTGGCCGACCAGCGTCGAATAAACGCGCGTCCGGCGTGGTCCGACGCGAAAGTGCGAAATCGAATTTCTCCCTCGGTCGAGCCTCCAGAGACGTGCGTCACTCGTGCGGACGGTTCGAGAAGCACGATGCCGCCACGAACCTTTGAGCGAAAGCAGAGGTCGATGTCCTCGAAATATGCTGGCCGGTATACGGGGTCGAAACCCCCGAGCCCCTCGAATGCCTCGCGGGTGACCAGCAACGCCGCTCCAGAGCCGTAGTCGACCTGTCGGCGGGTAAGAAGTCCGAGATCCTGTGCTTCGGGGAGGCTCAGACCCGATCCGAGCTGAACGGTTCCAGCTCCGGTGAGAACGCGCGACCCGGCCTCTTGAAGCGTTCCATTAGCATTGAGGAGGGTGCTGGCGATTATCTCGGCTCCCGTCTCTGCTGCCGCGCGAGTGATAGTCGCGAGCCATCCTGGTTCGACGATTGTGTCGTCGTTGAGCATGACCACATAGCGCCCTCGCGCAACGGCCGCACCGACGTTGCACGCTCCGCCGAATCCTATGTTTTCGGGGAGTGTGACGATGTGGGCTCCGACAACTTCGTCTTCGATGAAAGCCTGCACCTCTGGTCTGGCTCCGTTGCTGACAAGAATGACTTCATAAGGCGGAGCATCAGCTGAATCGAGGATTGACTGCAGGCAGCCGCGGAGCTCATCAACGAGCTTCCACGCAAGAATAATGATGCTGGTGAGCGGTGCGCGTTCTTCGGGAATTATTATCGGCACACTTGCTTCCTGTTCTGTCTCAGGGAATGTCAACGTAGGCGCGAGCGATGTAACACTACTGCTGTGGCGGCTGACTCAGCGCATTGCGCCAGCTCAGCCCCTGCGATGCCTTGACCGCACACACCACGAGCAGCAGCCAGCCCGACTCGACAAGGATCGAACTCTCGAAGCCGCTTGTCGCGAGCAGGGCAACGAGCACGAGGGGCGCCCACGTGTAGACGACGCTGCGCTTGTTCGAGGCGAGAAGCCACGAGCGACCGAAGGCGAGTGCCACGAGGGCGACGAAGGAGAGGAGCCCGATGAACCCTAGCTGGAGGTAGACGTCGAGGAACGCGTTGAGCCCGTTGGCGTGCGCAGCGTCGGTGTTGAACGCGATCGCGGTGAATGGATACACGTTCTGCGGCCATTCCCCGACCCAGCCCCACCCGGAGAGCTGGTTGACCGGAATGAGCTGCCAGATCTGGATCCAGAGGTTGTAGCGGAACGAGAAATCCGCTCGCGCGCTGAGCAGATCGATCACGTTTGACCGGTAGATGTAGCCGAGGATGATGGCGACAACGCTCGCGACGAAGAGCGCCCACTGCACATAGCGACGCGAATGCGCGGGCGTCTTGCGCAGCCCGTAGAGTGCAAGCGTTGCGAGGCCCACCACCACGAGCACGGCGGCGATCACGGGGGAGTGCGCGAAAAGGATCGACACGACGGCCAGTGCTATCGATGCGACCGCCGTCCCGCGCCGCACGGATTTCGTGCGCAACTCGACGAGGAAGGTGACGAAGGCGATGAGTGCAACGATGCTGAGCTGGTTGCGCGTCCCGAACAGGCCCTGGATGGGTCCGCCCAGCGCGATGTTCCCCTGGATCCCGAGGAACTTGATCGGCATGTCGATCAGGAGTCCCGAGAGCACCTCGAGCGCGAGGGAGACCGAGAGGAGCACCCGGAGAACATCGCCGACGACGCGCACGATTTGGATGGCATCCCGCACGAGGGCGATGTAGATCCCTAAGAACGCGAAGGTGAGCTGGTAGAGCACGCCGCCGAGGGTCGCCCACTGGTAAGTGCTCCAGAACACGGAGAGCGCACTCCAGCCGACAAAGATCAGGATTGAGATCGGCAGGAGGCCGTGCCACTCGATCTCTGCGCGCTGCACGATGAACGATGCCGCAGCAAGGATGACCAGGCAGCCGAGAGCGCCGAGTAGGCCGGCCCAGCCCATCGTGGCGCGGATCGCGTTCGTGCAGAAGGCGACCCCGAGGGCGATCATGGACAGCACCGAGGTGAACCGTGCCGATCCGAGTAGCGATGTCACGGCCGGGGGGACGAGTGGCCTGCGCTTCGGAGGCGTCGCCATGCTCATATGGCCCCGAGGGGATGCAGGTGATGGGCCACCTGCTGCGCGAGTTCGCGCGTCGCCAGACGCCCCTTCGCGACCTCGATGAGCAGGTTGTATGCCTCGTTGTCGGAGAAGCCAAGGGAGTGCCCGTTGAGTTCAGCGAAGACATTCAGGCAGAGCCAGGCCACGCGCTTGTTGCCATCGACGAGTGGAGCGTGCCGGGCGATCGACTCGACGAGGACGGCCGCCTTCTCCGCAAACGTCGGGTAGACCTCGGTATTACGCAAGCTTGCACCCGGGCGCTCAACAGCGGCGAGAAGCAGCCCGGCGTCGGCGACGACCTCCTCCGGTTCGCCGAGCGTCGACGTGATGATCTGCGTGATGTCGGCGGCGCTGAGGTAGACCGTCACTTAGACCTCGGCCAGTCGAGTGAGGAGTGAGCCGTCTCGCGTGCGGAGGCGTGTGATGACAGCGGCGACCGCTTCCGTGTTGTCGGCTGCCGGCGCGGCCAGCTCGATCGCGACTGCGGCCGCGAGGTTCTTGCTCAGCCCTCGGTCGGCGGCGAGGCGCTCGAGCAGTCGGTCCTGTTCCTCGGTGAGGCGGAGCGTCATGGCCATGTTTTATCCTACGGCCGCGCGAGCTTCGTCTTCACTGAGATGACGACCAGGAGCATCCAGCCGCCTTCCACGAGAATGCGGCTCTCCGCGACGCTCTGCGCCAGGAGGGCGGCGAGAATGAGCAGCGGCAGCAGGGTTATCGCCGAGAACGGGGTGCGCCCGTCGAGACCCGTACGTGGTCGGTCGACCGCGTGGAACCAGGTGCGCCAGAAGGTCGAGAGCACGAGCGCGGCGAAGACGATCAGGCCGAGGATTCCGACCTGCATCCAGACATCCAGCCAGGCATCGTGCGCCTGCAGGTATACGACACCCTTGATCTTGGCCAGGTGCGCGAATGGCTCGACCCACGGGGCCCAGTAACTCACCCAGCCCCAGCCGAAGGCCGGTCGTTGCACCGCAAGGTCGATCACCGACTGCCAGATGCCCGTGCGGCCCGTGAGGTTCGCGCTCTTGCCGAGGAACTGCAGGATCGGACCCGAAAGTGCGATCGCCGAGACGACTCCCGCGGTGGCGACGACGACCATGCTCAGGTAGATCGGCAGCCTGCGCTCCGGCCTGGCCGCACGCGTCCACAGCGCGAAGGCGAGAACGACCGCGGTGAAGACCGTCGCCACGATGACCGTCGACGAGCGGGTGAGTGCGAGGGTGAGTACGGCGATCACGATCCACGCCACACCCCAGCCACGGCGAACCCTACGGTCTCTGAGTTGAACGCAGAAGACGATGAGCGCGAGCAGCGCGGCCATGGCGAGCAGATTGCTGTTGCCGAGGATGCCCTGAATCTGACCGTCGCGGAAAAGGAGCGCGCGGCTCCAGTAGAACGCCTGGGGAAAAGGCGGGGTGTAGTGGGTCCAGAACGGGAGCACGGGATGCCGCACGAACGCGGCCACGACGAACTCGAACAGCAGGGAGAGACCGAGAATCCAGCGGAAAGCGGACCCGAGCGCGCGCAACAGCTCTGCCCAGCTCAGGCAGAGCGCGAGGAAGAGCGCCACGATCGTCGTGCACCACTGAATGAGCACGCCGAGGGCAGTCGGGCCAGGGTAGTAGGACCAGGCGATGGAGATCGCGCAGACCAGCATGAAAAGCGCGAGCGTCTTCGGCAGCTTCCTCCATGCGACCTGTGGCCGCAGCCGCACAAAGAGGGCAATGCTCCCGGCCAGGAGGAGAACCGCGAGGACGCCGAACC
>JAUZGC010000107.1 GCA_030840105.1 Microbacteriaceae bacterium | reverse complement strand
CTCCCCCGCGCAAACCAGGTCGCCGATGAGCAGGAGGCTGCTCTCTTCTCGGCGATGGACGCCGCCGACCGTGCGACCCTTCTCGCCCTCCTCCAGCGACTGGCCGAGCACACGGGCCAGAGGCCTGATGTTCATCCCGGACTGCGAGGCAGACCACGCGCTGCCGGCGACGCCGAATAAGCCTCAAGGCTTCCCGGTCGGCGACCTTCTTTCCTCGAGTCGCGGGAGCTTCTACTTCAGCGCTCCGGCCGACAACCCACGCTCGAACAGCCTCTGCAGGCAGAGGTAGGCTGCGATCTCCGGGATGGCAGTGATCACCGCGGATGCCAGCACCTTCGTCTGGTCGTTGCTGAACTGGCCGACGAAGAACTGCGGCAGCAGCGTGATCGTCTGGGTCGTCGGGTCGACGAGGAACACCAACGGCAGCAGGTAGTCGTTCCACGCTCCGATGAGCGTCAGCACGATGATCGCCGCCGCAATCGGCCTCGTCAGCGGAAGGATGATGTACCAGAATCCCTTCACCGTTCCCGCGCCGTCGACCCTGGCCGCGTCGAACAGCTCATCCGGGATCCCGTTCATGAAGTTCCTGGCGAGCAGGATCGTGAACGGCACCTGGAGTGCGGCAAGCGGCAGGATGACCGCCCAATAGGTGTTGTAGAGATTCAGCGTCGTCGTCGTCGAGAACAGCGGGGTCAGCAGGACGACTTCGGGCAGCGTGAGCGCGGCCAGGAGCATCCAGAAGTAGACCTCCTTGCCTCGGATGTGGAGCTTCGAGAACCCGAACGCGGCGAGCATCGTGAGCGCATAGACGATCACGATGGTGCCGAGCGCGACGACCGCGCTGTTGCGGAAGAAGAGCGGGAGCTCGGGGACTGACAGCACGGTCAGGTAGTTCTGCCAGCCGGCGCCCGCGAGCGAGCCCTGGACCATCGCGATGAGCGGGAAGAGGAACGGCAGCACGAGGAGCGTGATGACGATTTGCAGCACGACCTTCGCGCGGCGAGTGCGAGCCTCAAACATCAGCGCACCTCCTTCTTTTCGCGGCCCCGCGTGTTCAGGAAGATGCCCATGATGAGGGCGAGCACGAGCAGCATGATCGAGAGCGCCGCTCCGTAGCCGACGTTGCCGAGCGGGATGCTCTGGCGATAGATCAAGGTGCCCAGGAACTCGGTTGCGAAGTTCGGGCCGCCCATGCTCACGAGGTACGGGATGTCGAAGGTCTTCAGGGCGCCGATCGCGCTGAGCGTCGCCAATGCAATCGTCGTCCCGCGGATGCCCGGCCAGATGATGCTGACCAGGGTACGGATGTTTCCAGCCCCGTCGATGCGGGCGGCCTCGAGCACTTCCGTCTCGATCTGTCCCATTGCCGCGTAATAGAGGATGAACGTCATCCCGGTCCACTGCCAAATCGTGATGGACATGATCACGGGGAGGGCGGTGCTCGACTGTGCGAGCCAGGGCTGGGCGAGTCCGCCGAGGCCGACGTGGGTGAGCACCCAGTTGAACTGGCCGTCGTAGGCGAAGATCTGCCGGAACACCGGCGCGGTGATGGCCGGTGCCAGCACGACGGGGACGAAGAGGACGATCTTGTACACGACGCCGAGCCGCACCTTCGAGTGCAGGAGAACCGCGAACAGGATGCCGAGGGCCGTCTGGATGACGAAGGTCACCAGGAAGCTGATGATCGTGTGCTGGATCGCCTCCCAGAACACCGGGTCCTGGAAGACCTTGACGTAGTTGGCTGCCCCGACGCTCGTCGGATCCGGTGCGGTGCCGTTCCAGTCGAGCGTCGAAATGTAGCCGGTGTAACCGATGCAGTAGTAGATCAACCCGACGGAAAGCACGAGTGCCGGAAGGATCCAGAGGTACCCTCTGGGCTGCAGGAGGGGTCGCTTTCTGGGCGCGTCCCCTCCTGCCTGCTTCGGGCTTCCCACACGGAGGGTACGCGTTGACGTGGTTGCGGTCATGTTGTTGCTTGCATCTTCTCTGTGTGAGTAACCGGGTGGAACGCGGCGCTTAGCCGATACCGGGGGTGGCCTGCAGGGTTGCCAGGGCTTGTTGTGGCGTCGCTTTGCCGCCTGCCACTGACGCAGAGGCGACACCGAGCGCCTGCCCAAGCGCTTTGTTGATCGCTCCGAGGCGCGGTTCGGTGACCGTACCGGCCTGCTTGATCAGCGCATCGAGCGTTGACTGCTGCTTGGCGCTGTCCACCAGAGTGATATCGGGCCAGCTCGGGGAGACGTTGGTCAGCGCGGAGATGTCGTTCAGGGCGTTTGACACGACCTGCTGGGCCTTCTCGTTGGTCGCGAGCCAGGTGACGAACGTCTCCGCGGCCTTCTGCTGCTTCGACTTCACATTGACGGCGAGCCCGAAGTCGGCGTCGCCGAACAGGGGTGCTGGATTCCCCTTGCCCGCGACATCCGGGAACGGGATTGAGACGACGGGGAACGGCTTCGCGTTCGCGACCCCGGCAGCCGAGACGGCAGCGGTTGCACCCGCCGAGGTCGAGTACTGCATGTACCAGGTACCCATCATGACCATGGCCGTCTTGCCGGCGAGGAAGTCGTTGTTCACATCCGGGTACTGCTGCGTGCCGAGCGCGCCGGTCTGCATGATGCCGTTGCTGAACATCTTCTGGAAGATCGTCCAGGCCTGGACGAAGACCGGATTGGTCCACTTGGCCTTACCCGTGGACGCCTGGGTCCACAGGCCCGGCTGGATGCTGTCGGAGATCGCGTGAATCAGGTCCATGTTGAATCCTGGATCTCCGGCGCCCTGCTCGAAGCAGGTGACGCCGTGGGACTTGAATGCCTGGCAGGTGCTGATCCACTCGTCGAGAGTCTTCGGCGGGGTCAGGTTGTACTTGGCGAAGAGATCCGGGTTGATCCACATCGGCCCGGCGAATGTGGAGCCGACCGAGAGGGCAGCGAGCTTGCCGCTCGAGGTGGTGAGTCCGGATGGGCCGATCGGGGCGACCTTCGACTTCCAGTTGCTGCCGAGCGCCTTGGTGACGACGGGGGTGAGGTCGACCGCCGAGCCCTGGTACGAACCAATCGAACCGATGCCGCCGCCGGGTGCCATGTTGAAGACATCCGGACCGACGGACGAGGCGAGGGCAGGACGGATGACGGAGTCATAGCTCGCGGTCGCGACCTGCTTGTAGGTCACGGTGATGTTCGGGTAGACCTTGTTGAAGGCGGCGATGTACTGCTTGCCGACGCCGATCTCCGGCGTCCACCCCCACCAGGTGATCTTGCCCGAGGTGGCCGATCCGGAAGCGGTCGCGGTTGACGAACTGCACCCGACGAGCGCGAGAGCGAGTGAGGTCGCTACTCCCAGCGCAACGATCAGGGTGCTCCTGCGTCTCTTGGCGACAGAGGATTGGAACATCATTGTTTCTCCTTAGTTCCAGTCACGTCGTTATGGCTGGATGGTTGCTGCGTCGAACCGTGCAAAAGTAACCCGGCGAAAGTTGGCCGTCAAGGTTTATGGAATTATCCGAAAGTTTTCGTTGCACTTTGGCGATAGAGCGACGGTCAGTGTTTCGTTCCCTGTGCCGTGCTGGCACAGTTTGTGACCGCTCCACCGAAATATTTCAACCTCAAAGCGGCCATTGACCTCTAAGGTGTTGACATGCCGAGAAAGCAGCCGCCGTCACAAGAACTCAAGCCCGCGACGCTTGACCGAGTTGCGCGGGACGCCGCGGTCTCCCTGTCGACGGCATCGAAGGTGCTCAATGGGCGACCTGGCGTCGCCGACGAGACGCGCGAACGCGTCGCCAAGCTGCTCGAGCAGCACGGCTATCGAAAGCGCGGCACCGCCCAGACATTCTCGCCGTCGATCGACCTGGTGTTCGGTGCCCTCGATGGGGCATGGGCGATCGAACTCATTCGCGGAGCGGCGGGAGTCGCACGCGAGAACGACCTGAGCCTGACGGTCATCGAAAGCGGCGACCGCCACTCCGCCACCCCTGGCTGGGTCGACGCGTCGGTGCGGCGTGAACCCGTGGGCGTCATCCTCGTCGCCTCGGACCTGCCGCCGGCCGACAAGTACCAGCTGCGCTCGCGCAACATCCCGTTCGTAGTCGTTGACCCGGCGGGCGACCCGGCACCGGATGTCCCCTCCATCGGTTCGACCAACTACACCGGTGGGATGGCCGCGACCCGGCACCTCATCGATCTCGGACACGGACGAATCGGTGTCATCGCGGGACCGGACGACCTGATGAGCACGCGAGCGCGCGTCGCCGGGTTCCGGTCCGCCATGGCGGCGGCCGGCATCCCGATCGACGAGGAGCTGGTGCTCTCGGGCGAGTTCGCCGACGAAGCCGGCCCGGAGGCTGGCACCGCGCTGCTGTCACTTCCACATCCGCCGACCGCGATTTTCGCGACGAGCGATGTCAAGGCGCTCGGCGCGTACGAGGCCGCGCGCGCCCTGGGCATCAGCATCCCGGACGACCTGTCGATCGTCGGCTACGACGACCTGCAATTCGCCAAATGGGCCGGGCCGCCCCTGACCACGATCCACCAGCCTCTTTCCGACATGGCGGAAGAAGCGGCTCGCCTCATCATCCGTCTGCGCCACGAACCGCGCAGGGCGGTCGACCGGCTGGACCTCGCGACAACGCTCGTCGTGCGTGGCAGCACGAGACAGCTCGGCTGACCCGGCCCAGCCGGCGTGGGTCGCCTACGGCTTCCCTGGGGAGTGCCAGTTCTCTCCGGCGATCTCAACGATCGAGATGAGAATCGTGTCCTGACGGATGCCGAGCGCAACGATGTTGTCGACCATTGCCTTGTACATCCGCTGCTTCAGCTCAGATGAATAGCCGAACGAGGCAAGCACCTCGATAAAGATGATGTCGTCCCGGTCGGCACCGGGGAAGGTCCGGTCGAAGACCAGTTCGCCTGGGTCGTGCAACGTGAAGATCTGAAAGAGGTCGTCACCTGGCATGTCGAGACCATCCATCAGCCCCGCGTGGATTGCGGCGCTCAGCGCCTCCTTCTGGGGTGCGCGGCTTCGATGCATGTGTACGCGAGCGTGGGGCATTGCTTTCCTTTGTTCGGTGGTTCTTGTTCTTGTTTCGTGTTCGATGATTCGGTCGGATGGATCGCGGCTCAGTCGGCGTCGAGCCAGGATTCCGGCCCGACGAGGTGCGCGTCGAGTTCGCACCACAGCTCATCGGGCAGCGGATCACGCACGGCAGCCAAGGCCGTGTCGATGCGGGACGCGCTGCTGAGGCCGATGACCGTCATGCTCACTCGCTCGTCGCGCAGCGAAAACTGAAGAGCCGCGGATGCCAGCTCGGCACCGAAGCGATCACAGACCCTGCTCATCGCCGCGACGGACTGGAGAATCTCCGGCTTGGCCGGACGGTAGCCGTACGTGGTGAGACCCGCCGCAGGTGCAGCCAGGATTCCACCACCGTAGATCGCCGCGTTCACCACGGCGAGGCCGTCCCCGACCGCTCGGTCGATGATCGCATCCGCGCTTCGGTCGACCAGGGTCCACCGATTGTGCAC
>JAUZGC010000003.1 GCA_030840105.1 Microbacteriaceae bacterium | reverse complement strand
GGTGCGAATCTCGTGGCTCATGGTTGCAAGGAATTCGGACTTCAGCCGGCTCGACTCCAGCGCCTCCTCGCGGGCGAGCGAAAGAGCGACTTCGGTCTCTCGACGCTCCGAGATGTCCTGCCCGATCGTCGCGACGCCTCGGATGCCGCCCTCACCGCGGATCGGCGACACGGTCAGCGCAACCGGGACGATCGAGCCATCCTTGCGGACGCGTTCCGTTTCGAAAGAGAACGATTCCCCTTTTTTTATGAGTGTCCTGAGTTCTGCGAGCTCGTCATCACGTCGTTGGTCGGTCATCAACAAGCCGCCGTAGCGGCCGATTGCCTCCTCCGGGGTGTAGCCGAACAACGCCTCTGCCCCCGGGTTCCAACTCGTGATGACCCCTTCGTTATCCGTGCCCATGATCGCATCACCCGACGAGTTCACGATGGCAGCCAGACCCTCGATTTCGGCCGTCCGCTTGGCGACCTTCTCCTCAAGTTCGCGCGTAAGCGTGACGTTCTCATACACGATCACCACCTGCCGCACGAACACGAGCACCACCACGATCAGCCCGCTGAACAAAAGAAACGAATCAACCTCGGTGTTGATGAAGGCAAGGACAGCTGCCGCAGATACGGGAACGTATGGAAGCAGCTCGAGCACGAGGCTATAGCCGCGTCCGTCTGCACGGGACCGAACGGCTGGGGGGCTCACAGCGGCGATGGTGATCAGAAGGAATGCCGCTGCCCAGCCGACCGCAAGCGGTGTACCGGTGAGGCCTTGGTCTCCGTCAAACGTCAGGCGCACGAATGCGCTGTCCGTCAACGTCAAGACGAGCAATCCAATGGCCATGATCAGCCACGAACGGCGCTGACCCCGACTCCTGCGCATGGCCAGCACGAGGACCAGCGACGTGATCACTACGTCGGCGATCGGATAAGCCAGCCCCGTGAGCCTGGCAAGCGCGCTGTGCGATTCCGTTCGATAGAGCGGGCCGAGGACGATTGCCCAACTCACGAACAGGGTCGCACTAGCGATCACAGCCGCGTCAAGCACCGTCAGTAACAACACTGCTCTCGAGGAACCAGCGCCCTGGAACGCGACAAGCGCGATGACTGCGGGAATCGTGTATGCAAGGAAGCCCACGTCGACGAACGAGGGGAACGGATAATGATGATCCGTCGCGAGTCCGAGTACCGCCAACGATGCCTGGGCGGACGCCCAGATCGCGGTCGCGACACCCATCCACAACCACGCATGCGCATCCGGTCCGCGCCGTCGCGACGCGCGGAAACAGCAAGCACACGCGACCACCGCAGGAACCAAGACCGCGAAATCACCGAAAGCCTGGGCCGCAGAAGACCCGGGGGTCAACGCAATCACGCCGCCAAAGACCAACACCGCGTAAACGGCCGTCGACATCACCAGGACGCGCACCGATCGTGTCGGCGTACTTCTGAACGAAGCCGGCTTTGAACTCATTGCCACGACGAGGCCCCCCCTCCGTCGCAGATGCCCTCGAGAAGAGGCCACCCCCATTCGTGATTCTAAACCCGGTTCCCGTCAAGTTGTTCCCGCCGGGCCGCTGTTACCGAGAGGGCGGGCGTATGATGCACACAGGCGGCCGCACTGACGCGAGCCGCGCAAAGCGCGAATACCACGAGCTTTGATTCACCGGTCCGGGGGGCACCAGTGGCATATCCAGGCGATTTCGAGGTTGTTTTCCAACCGATCGTTGACCTCGCCAGCCGAACGGTCGTTGCGTACGAGGCGTTGAGCAGATTCGCAAGTGGCTCAGCGCCGCTTGCCCAGTTCGTCGATCCCGGCCGCGAAGGCGGTGACGTCGACCTGGAACTCAGCGCGGTTGAGAAAGCTGTCGACGCGGCACGATCCTTGCCTGGTGGCATCCCGATGACCGTGAACGTGTCTCCGCTCAGTCTGGAGGCAACACGTCTCAAGCGAATTCTCGGGACTGCAGACAGACCGGTCGGGATCGAGATCACCGAGCATCACCGGGTGACGAACTATCCGCGGTTGCGCACTCTCATCAGCAACCTCTCGCCGTGGCGCGTGATCGTGGATGGAGGCGGTGCTGGCTATTCGACACTTGATCACATCCGGTTCCTGGAGCCGGATGTGATCAAGCTCTCCGCCTCGCTGACCACGCGGCTGGACGGATCCGACACGTCGCTGATCGAATCGTTCGTCTCGATGGCGAACGACTCCGCGGCCTCGGTACTGGCGAGCGCCTTAGAGACTGAATCCCGTGCAGCGCGAGCACTCGACTTCGGTATCGAACTCGGCCAAGGATTTCTGTTCGGCATGCCCCAACCCGTTTCCCGCTTGAGTGCGCCACAGAACACTCCGCTCTCGCGACCCGTTGGGTCTGATCGATGACAACGAACGGGTTTCTCCGATTCCGGCCCGACATGATGAGGTCTCCTGCCGCCAGCACAGATCTGGAGGCGGGTTTGCGCCATGCGGTGGAACGGCACGAAATCGTCGTCCATTACCAGCCGATTGTGAACATCACAGTCGGCAGCGCCACCCAAGTTGAGGCGCTCGTACGGTGGCACCGGGCCGATGAGCTCATCCCCCCACTGGACTTCATTCCCGCGGCAGAAAGTAGCGGGCTCATCAACACCCTCGGTCAGGCGATCCTGGAGCTGGCCTGCAGCCAGGTTCGCGACTGGCTGGCCGGCGACGAGGCACGCTCCGTCGCCGTGAACGTGTCGGCCGTCCAATTGCGGGAGCCGGACTTTGCGCGCGACATCCTCACCATCCTCGCCGCGACCGGAGTTGATCCGCGTCAGCTGATTATTGAGGTAACGGAGAGTGCGTGCCTCGGGTCACCCCGCCGGGTGATCGAGCAACTGTCCCACATGCGGGAACGCGGCATCCGCGTGGCACTCGACGATTTCGGAACCGGATATTCGACACTCGCGCGGCTCCGAGAGCTGCCGGTGGACATCATCAAGGTGGACAAATCGTTCATCGACGAGGTCAAGACGGGCCGCGAGAATCTCCCCATCCTCAACTCCATCATCGATCTGGGCCACACACTCGGCCTCCACGTCACGGTAGAGGGCGTCGAGACGGCCACCCAGGCTCGCCAGCTCCGACGGCTCGGCTCCGATTCGATGCAGGGCTTCTACTTCGGCCGCCCGTCACCCGTCGAGTTCCTTGCCGACATGGAATGGCAGGCCACAAACGCCTACCGGCAGCTCACGCCGGCTTCGCACTAGCACCGAGTCGCGACCGCGGTGGGACAAACGCACATTCACTATGGGGGATCAGATGTCTGGAATCAATCATGATCTGGCGGAGATTGACCGATCAGATGAGTTCCTTTCGCGTGGAGCGAAGAACCTCCGCCGGTTAGGAATTGCCGGCTGGGCAGCCCAACTTGGTGCCCCTCGCTCCGAATCGACGCGTTCACGCAGACTCGCCCACATCGGAGGGCTAGCCGCCGTGGCCGCGTCGGTCCTCTACGTCACCTGGCGGATCGTCTTTACGCTTCCCATGAACGGATGGTCGGTGGGAATCGCATGGGCCCTGGTGCTGTTCGAAGCGCTGCCTATTGCGGGGCTCATCCTCAAGACCATTACGGTCTGGAACATCGACGGTCACCCGGCTCCGCCGCCTGATGCGCTGCCCCCGGGAACGGGTGTCGCGGTCCTCATCCCTACCTATAACGAGCCGGTCGAAGTCCTCTCGCCGACCGTCGCGGCGGCTTGCGCCATCGAACCCGCGCATGAAACGTGGGTGCTCGACGACGGCGATCGGGCCTGGGTTGCCGATATGTGTGCCGCGTTCGGCGCCCGCTACGTCAGCCGACCGACTCATGACCACGCCAAGGCCGGGAACATGAACTACGCCCTGCAACTCATGGCTGACGAAAAGGCGGCGGGGATCCCCGGTATCGACATCATCGCCGTCCTCGACTGCGACCATGTGCCGCTGCCGAGCTTCCTGACGGCGACCCTCGGATGGTTCGTCGACCCGGCGGTTGCCCTGGTCCAGGGGCCTCAATGCTTCTACAACGCGGGCGCCTTCGACGACGACGGACGCACGGGCGAACAGGGCGTTCTCTTCAACGTGCTGATGCCGTCGCGCAACGTGCCTGGCGCCGGCCCGTTCTGGTGCGGATCCACGTCCCTGTTGCGTGTCGGCGCTTTGCAGGACATCGGTGGAGTGGCTACGGAAACGATCACCGAAGATATGCACACGACGCTGAAGCTCATCCGCAAAGGATGGACAACGGTCTATCACCACCAGACGCTCGCCCTCGGTCTCGCCCCCGCGACACCTGACCAGTACCTCCTGCAACGGCGCCGGTGGGGGATGGGAGCAATGCAGATCCTCGCCCACGAGAAACTCTGGGCGGCAAAGACCTGGTTGTCGTGGCGGAATTTCCATGAATACCTCCAAGCGACACTGTGGTGGCTGGAAGGCGTCGCGACGCTCATCGCCTTCTTCGTCCCGGTCGCGATCCTCCTCTCCGGCGCACAGACGTCGACCGCCGCCCCGCTCGTGTTCGTCGTCGTCTTCGCAGCAATGTTCACGGTGCGGCTCTGGGGCGCCAAACAACTGATGCGCGGCCAGATCGATTGGCCCACTGCTTTCGCGCTGCGAATCTTCCGCATCCCGGTGGGACTCGCCTGCGTCTGGTGGCTCATCACGCGACGGACACTCGAATTCGAAGTAACGCCGAAAGGAGCAGCCGAGGCACGCCTGCGCGGGCGGACCCCGTGGCTCCTCGTCGCGCTGACCGTCTTCCTATTCGCCGTAATCGGGTACGCGTTAGCCGGGGTCCTTGGCTGGGTCCCCTGGAGGTCCGACGCGGCCACGACGGTCGCCTCCTCGGCGTGGCTCGTCATCGCAGGCATCGTCCTCATCCTCGGAATACGGCGGATCCGCGCCGCCCAATACGCCACCTCCCGACGCGATGCCTATCGCGTCAACCTGAACACGAATGTGAAACTTGACGGCGCACCTGCCCGGCTGGAGGACATCTCCATCGGCGGAGCGGCGGCCCTCATCACCTCAGACACGGTTGTGACCGGCGTGGTGCAGCTGAAATTGCCAGGTGCAGCCCAATTCCCGCTCGACGTCGTTCGCGTGACTCCCGATGACGAGGGCTTTGCGATCGCGTCACTACGAGTCCGCCCCGGAGACTGGGAAACGTACCGAGCAATCGCCCTGTGGCTGTTCCACACGCCGAAAGGCGTTCCTGGGCTGGAACCCGGTGTCCCCGCCGTCGCGTCGTTGACGGCCGCGTGACGAGGTCATGGTCGAGACGCGGCTTGCGACATCCGCTGACGCGGGCGATGTGGCCCGACTGTTGCGCGACTTCAACACCGAGTTTGACGACGTCGTCCCCGAACAGGGCGAACTCGCCGAGCGCATGAGCGGGCTCATCGCCGGCGGCGACACGTCGGTGCTGCTCGTCGGCGACGGCCCGGACGGAATCGCCGTGTTGCGCTTTCGCCAGGCGATTTGGGCGGCGGGGCTGGAGTGCTACCTGGCCGAGCTCTACGTCGCTCCGGATCACCGGGGGAGCGGTCTCGGCCGGGCGTTGATGACCGCGGCAATCGAGCACGCGCGCACGCGCGGCGCAGCATGGATGGACCTCGGTACCAGCGAGGACGACGTCGCCGCACGCGCACTCTACGAGAGCCTCGGCTTCAGCAACCGCGAGGGCGACGGCGGCCCCATCCAGTTCTTCTACGAACGTGACCTGTAGGAAGCGCCTCGCTCCAGCACCATCCCGGTCAGTCGTCCGGTCGCTCCGCAAGGGCTTCGGCGACCGCCTGCTCGATGGTCAATTCCCTGCCTGCGGCAACCGCGGCAGCAACGTGTTCGCCAGCCCCTCCCGCGACGAGCTGGTCGATATATGCCTGGTGAAAGGTGAACGTCGGGCCATTGTGCGTTCCGCTTCGCTCGCGCAAGCCACGTGCCGCCCCGGCAAGCCGACCGGCGCGCTCGGCGTCGCCTGCCAGTGCGGCGACTGCCACCATCCCTTCCAGCCCAAAGGCAATGCCCTCGATATGGCCGAGGCTTGCCGAGAGGGCGACGCTGAGCGCGAAGTCTGCGCGCGCGTCATCGACCGCGCCGAGTAACAATCGCGCCCAACCCAGATGATAGGACGCGATCCTTTCGCCGACAGCGTCGCTTGCTTGCCGCGTGAGCGCCAAGCTCTCCTCGAACCGGTGCTGCGCTTCCTGAACCTTCTGCTGCCGCAGAGCGACACGGCCCAGCAGCACGAGGGCCATCGACTCGCCCCAGACACTTCCGCTTCCGCGGAAGAGACGGAGACTTGTCTCCATCACCTCATCGGCACGCTCAGGGTCCGGCTTCTCGCCGGCCAGAAGCGCCAGCGCGAGCGAGATCAAGGTGAGACCTTCGCCGTCCGGATCACCGGCTCGATGGAAAAGCTCGGCGCTCTCGGCGAGATCGGCGGCGACACTGCCGTCCGGATCCCGCCAGAACCTGATCGTGCGGGTGAAATAGAGCGCAATGGCCCTGGTGTGATCGCCGAGCTGATCTCCGGATTCGAGCGGCTCGTCCATCCAGGTGCGAACCTCACCGAGGAGGCCGGAGACCCACCAATACAGATAGAGACGGAACGCCAAGTGGGCAGCGCGATCCCAGTCCCGGCTGCCAAGCAGGAACCGCTCGGCGGCACGCAGGTTATCGCGCTCGTCCCCGAGTCGCTGCATCAAGTCGCGTTGCCGTGCGCCCTTCAACCCGGACTCGACGCTGTCAGCCAGTCCGAGAAAGAATCGAGCGTGCACCTCCCGAGCCCGGGGGAGACCGCCGTCGTCCCTCAGCTGCTCCCGCGCATATTCGCGCACGATCGCCTGCATCGAGAACCGAGATCGCCCATCGCGGTCATGCTGGCTGATCAGGCTGCTGTCGACCAGAGCCGCGAGGTCGGTGAGGATGTCGCCTCCGTCGGCATCCCGGCCACCGTCGGCATCCCGGCCACCGTCGTTATCCTGGCCACCGTCGTTACCGACGAACTCGGCCGCCTCCAGGGTGAAGCCGCCCTCGAAGACGCCTAGCCGGGAGAGGAGCCGTCGCTGCCCGTCATCGAGCAGCTGGGTGCTCCATTCGATCGTCCGCCGGAGGGTCTGCTGTCGCTCGGGCATGTCGCGCGAGCCGCCAACCAGGACAGAAAGGCGTCGGTCGAGCCGGTCAAGCAGCTCGGCCAGCGAGAGGACGCGGATGCGGGCGGCCGCAAGCTCGATGGCGAGCGGCATTCCGTCCACCGCGGCACACACGCCGGCGACGACGTCGGCGTTTTCTGACGTGACCTCGAAGTCGGGTTTGACGGCATGCGCCCGCTCCGCGAAGAGATTCACCGACGACCTTTCGGCCAGCGGGCCGACCTCAAAACTCTGCTCCGCGCTCACCCGCAGCAGCGCGCGGCTGGTGACCAGCATCGCGACCCCCGGCGCTGCGGCAAGCAGCGCAGTCAGCGCCGGAGCCGCGCCAAGCACCTGTTCGAAATTGTCGAGCACGAGCAGGAGGTGGCGCTCGCTGAAAGCAGTGACCAATTTCTCCATGATCGGTGCGTCACCGGTGTCTCGAACGCCAAGCGCCTGCGCAATCGTGTTCGGAACGCGCTCGGTGTCGTGTACAGCGGAGAGGTCGACGAAGACCGCGCCATCAGCGAACGAAGGGGCGGCCGCGCGTGCTGCGGCAATTGCCAGTCGGCTCTTGCCGATGCCACCTGGGCCAAGAAGAGTGACGAGCCGCTCGCCGGATTCGAGCATCCTCTGTATCGCTCCGAGGTCGCCGTCGCGTCCGATCAGGTCGGTGAGCTGAACGGGCAGACGAACCGGCTCAACGACGCGGTCGGTCTCACTGGCGACGTCGGCGGCCAGGACCGCCCGGCTCTGTTCGAACCGCTCGGCGAGCAACGTCGCGAGGTCGGCCTCCACCAGGCGGGCGAGTTCCTTCGCGGTCTCGAAATACCGATACGCCGCACGGTCGTCCTCCCTGATCCGTTCGAGGAGCAGAGCGAGCTCCGGGTCGCGATTGTTGGCCGGACTCTTGATGTAGAGCAGCCGAGGGAGGTCGGGAGGGCACAGGTTGTACTCGTCTTCGAGCCCCGACACTGTCTCGTCAGGAGCGACCCATCCGTAGCGCTCCCAATACAGCCCGAGGAAGACGTCGCTCTGCTCGAGATATGCCCGGTAGAGATCGCGCGGCGGATGTGGGCGGGCGCCCAGCTCGAACATCACCGGCGCGAGATGGAGGCGTTCCAACGCGGTCCGGGTTGCCAGACGTTCGGCGGCGAGCTCTTGCAGGGTTGAGCTGACGAAGATCCGAAGTCGCTGATCAGGAGTGCGAATAACATGAGTGCTTCTCATGCTGTGAATTCTGTT
>JAUZGC010000039.1 GCA_030840105.1 Microbacteriaceae bacterium | reverse complement strand
GCGACTCTGCACATCTGGCGAATCAATTCGCCGCGAATCGCCATCTGCGCTGACTCGCGGGCTCCAATTCAGGGCCAAGGCGGGCCAGGCGGAGAGCCGACCGAAGTCGTGACGCTACGCGGCCTCTGAGCGTCATTCAACCCCTAGTTTCATCCGAACCCGTGGCGAAAAATTGCCTGCATTACAACGGCAAGGCCACGCGGGCGGCTCTCCGCACGCGCATTCGGAAAGGGAGGATCATGACTGACATCTATTCGCCTGTCCCCTCAGACGAAGGCACTACAGCAACAACCACGCCTCGCGGAAAAGCCGAGGTCGCCCGCGAGGAAGCCGGCCATGTTGCGGAGAGGGCCGCCGATTCAGGCCAGCACGTCGCCGAGGTCGCCAAGGACGAAGCGTCCAAGGTCGCAACCGACGTCAAGACGCAGGCCAGGGATCTGTACCAGGAGGCGCAGGCCGACCTTCGTGACCAGGCAGCCAAGCAACAGGAGCGGGTGGCATCTGGCCTGCGATCCATCAGCGATGAGTTGGCAGAGATGGCCAGCAACTCGCAAACCTCTGGGACCGCGACCGACCTCGTCCACCGCGCCGCGGACCGCACCGGAAGCATTGCTTCCTGGCTTGATGCGCGCGACCCCGGTTCGCTGCTCGACGAGGTGCGTTCGTTCGCGCGGCGCCGACCCGGCGCGTTCATTGCGATTGCGGCAGGGGCAGGAGTGCTCGCCGGCCGTCTGACGAGATCCATTGCGAGTGACGCCGAAACCACGGGGGCCCAGGGCAACCCCGAACCGGACGTTGCACCGCGAGGCACGAGCCAGCCACGGGTGCCGGCGCAACCGCAGACGCCGGTGGAACCGCAGATCATGGGTGACCTGCCATGACCGACATCCCAACCCCCTCGGAGCAGAAGGCAGCGAACAGCACGCTGGGCGACCTGCTCGGAGAGGTCACCAGGGACGTATCAACGCTGATGCGTCAGGAGTTCGAATTAGCGAAGGCCGAACTCCGGCAGTCCGCAACCCGCGCCGGCAAAGGCGCGGGGATGATGGGCGGCGCCGGCTACGCGGCACTCATGGCCGCGTTCTTCCTGTCTGTTGCCGCGTGGTGGGGACTCGGCTACCTGATCGGGAACGCCTGGTCCGCCGTCATCATCGCCGTGGTCTGGGCGATTGTCGCGCTCGTGCTGTTCCTCATCGGCCGCCAACACATCAAGGCCATCAGGGGGGCGCCGCAGACGGTGGACACCCTCAAGGAGATTCCAGAAACGCTGAGAAGGAATGGAGAGAACCGATGACGAACAACCCAGACGAAATCCGCTCCAACATCGAGTTGACGCGACAGGATCTCGGAAGCGACGTCGACGCCCTCGCCGACAAAGTGACTCCGTCGAAAATCGCCCAACGTCAGACCCGAAGAGTGCGATCGGCCTTCAACACGGCCAAGGAACGTGTCATGGGCGCTGCATCTGACGCGAAGGATGCCTCTGCCGAGTCGGTCTCGGACGTCCAGCAGGCCGTGACAGCCAAGGCGCAAGGCAATCCGCTTGCGGTCGGCCTGATCGCGTTCGGCGCCGGCTGGCTGGCCGCGTCCCTTGTTCCCGCGAGCAGCAAAGAGAAGGAGATCGCGGCATCCGTAAAGGATGCGGCGCAGCCGCTCGTCGAGGAAGTTGCGGGGGCCGCGAGGGAAGTCGCCGATAACCTCCGCCAGCCTGCCCAGGAAGCAGCGGAGGCGGTGAAGGCCTCGGCGACGGATTCGGCACGGACCGTCAAGGACGAAGCAACGTCCGCCGCCGCGGCCGTGTCCGACCAGGCATCCGAAGCAAAGCACGTCATCGAGGACGACGGCTCCTAGCCCTGATCCAGTCGTGACGGCGGACCGCGGCAGCGCCGACCCCCGCGACGCGGTCCGCATCACGTCAGCCTGGCAATTCGAAGGAATAGAGCATGACCGACCACGACACGGGCGAACGCCGTGCGACCGCTCCCCCACCGGATGATCCACGTAAACCCCAATCACCAGCGGAGATCGAAAAACCATCGTGGAAGTATGTCTTTCGCAAGACGATCCGCGAATTCAGCTCCGACCAGTGCACGGACATCGCCGCCGCCCTGACGTACTACGGGGTGTTATCGATCTTCCCGGCCATGGTCGCGCTCGTCTCGCTTCTCGGAGTCATCGGCCAGGGGGACGCAGCCACACGCGCGATCCTCTCGATCCTCCAGGATGTCGCCCCCGGGTCGACCATCGACGTCATCCGCGGTCCGCTGGAACAATTCGCCAACTCACCGGCCGCCGGGTTCGCACTTGTCGCCGGAATCGCCATCGCCATCTGGTCGGCGTCAGCTTATGTCGGGGCTTTCAGCCGAGCCATGAATCGTGTCTACGAGATCGGCGAGGGCCGACCGATCTGGAAGCTCAAGCCGCAACAACTGCTGGTAACCATCGTCGCGCTAGTCCTGGTGCTGGTCGTCGCGATCATCCTCGCTGTCTCCGGACCGGTGACGGATGCGGTCGGCAGCGCGCTCAGCATCGGCGAAACACCACGGGTCATCTGGTCAATCGCCAAATGGCCCCTGCTCGCGCTGGTCGTCATCCTGATCATCGCGATCCTCTATTACGCGACCCCGAACGCCAGGCAACCCAAGTTCCGGTGGTTGAGCATGGGCGCACTCCTCGCCCTCATCGTCCTGGCCGTCGCCACCCTGCTGTTCGGGCTCTACGTGGCAAACTTCTCGAATTACGACAGGACGTATGGCTCACTCGCGGGAATTGTCGTCTTCCTCCTCTGGCTGTGGATCGCGAATCTTGCCCTGCTTTTCGGAGCTGAATTCGACGCCGAGTTGGAGCGAGGACGTCAGCTGGAGGCAGGAATCGCGGCCGAGGAGAACATCCAACTTCCCCCGCGCGACACTCGCCGCACCGACAAGGCAGCGGAGGCGGAGCGGAAAGACGTCCAGCGTGGACGGGAGATCCGGGAAGCGAACGAGGATCAGCCGCGATGAACGGCGCAGCAGTTGTCGTAGGTCTCGCCGCTCGGGCACGGGCACCGCACGGATCCTGCGCCGGACACGTGGCTAGGCCCCGGCCGCGGTGATGATGAAGTCGGTCGCGAAGCCGGCGAGCACTCCGATGAGCATGCCGATGTAAAGCGAGTACGGCCTAACGAGTTTGATCGCGACGCCGATCAGCTGCACGATCACGTAGAGGATCGAACCGGCAGCCAGGGAGAGGAATGCGACCGACACCACGTCGTTCACGAATACCTGGCCAAGCAGCGTGCCTACGACAGTCGGTCCGCCGCCGATGAGGCCGAGGAGGCCCAGCTGTCCCCAGGACGGACGCCGGTCGGCACCGGCCAGCGGCGCCGTGATACCAAATCCTTCCGTGCCGTTGTGGAGGGCAAAGCCGACGACCAGGACGACGGCAAGACCGAGCTGGCCGCCCGCAGCCGACTGGCCGATCGCGAGTCCTTCCGAGAAATTGTGCAGGCCGATCCCGACGGCGATGAGGAAGGCGAGTCGGCTCGGGGTTTCGTGGAGACGAAGGATGCCGCCACTCGCCGGTTCGCCGGATCCCGTCTCCTGCATACCTGCCACTGCTCGCGCTGCCCGCACTCGGCGGGCCACCCAGTGGTCATAGGCGACGAGGCCGAGCAGACCGGCGGACAGCGCGATGACGATTGTCACGGCCAGGCCGATGAATGGGAACCACGAGGATTTTCCGGGGGCGGTGGCCGCAGCCATCGCTGCGGAGGCGGGCTCGACCGCGTGCGTGAGAACATCCCACAGCAGGAAGACCAGCACGCCGATCGTGATCGCGTTGAGCATCGCCCTCATGCCGAGTGACGGCGACCGCAGCCGCCCAATCGGCAATCCCAGAAAAATGGTGACTCCGGCGATCGCACCCAAAAGGGCGATGGTTGTGGCGCTCATCTGGCAACTCTCGTGCTGGCCGCCAGGTGGTCGCGGCATCCGAATATTAGGTTAGCCTGACCAAAGTAGTGTGCGCGACCAACGGCAGACCGAAACCGGGCGCCGGTGCGATCCGGCGTGGCGGACTGAATGAACCGACGCCCTGGGTGAACGATCCTGTTATTCTCGCGTTGGATAATCGAGACGAATTCTTTGGTGGTGCAGGCATATCGACGAGCTAGAGCCTGAATCCTCGCTTGCGGACGGCGGCAAAGGCAGCGATCCGGATCTGTCCGCGCTGCACATATACCTGCAGAGCTTCCTGTCCACGCTCGATCTGAGGGGCGAGACGCGCCTCCCGCAGAGGGCGTACCTGGCCATCCGCCACATCATCAAGTACCTCCAGCTCCCGCCCGGGTACACGGTCTTGGAGCGGCAGATGGCGGCCGTCCTCGAGATGAGCCGGACTCCCGTGCGCGAAGCCCTCGTGCGCCTGGAGATGGAAGGCTGGGTCCAGATCGTTCCGCGTCGCGGATTCGTCGTCTCGCCCATTCTCGGCGAAGACATCAGCCAGATCTATGACGTCGTCGAGGCGTTGGATGGCGTCGCCGGCGGGCTCGCTGCCGTGCGAGCCACGGCGGAACAGCTCGCTCACCTCGAAATCCTCATCCAGCGCCAGGAGGCGGCCCTCGAGAGAGACGATCTCATCGAATGGACCGACCTGGATGACCAGTTTCACAGCTGGATCGTCGACCTCTCGAAGAACCCTCGGCTCAGGGTCATCGTCGACAGCCAGGCCGACCAGATCTACCGGGCACGCTTGTATACGATCAGTCATCGACCCAAGCCCACCCGTTCGATCCTGGAACACAAGGCGATCCTGGCCGCCTTGAGGGCCTCCGCCGTCGAGGGCGCCCACGCAATCATGCGATCCCACCGACAGCGCTCGCGCGTAGAGATCCTGAATGCGCTGACCGAGATGTCCGAAAAAAAGGCCGAGCAGGACTAGACGAAATCGTCCAGCCCTGCTCGGTATTGTCCGGCCCCGGTTAGGGGCGCGGGTCCTCCATTGGAGGTGTCAGGCCGTCGTGCCCGGCGTCCTCACGCTCCAGCCAGCGCGGGCTGCAGCGCCGCGATGTTGGCGAGGATGGCGTCGGTGACCTGCTTGGTATCGAGGGTGCCGCCGAGATCAGCCGTGACGTTGCCATCGCTGACCGCCTGCTCGATTGCGCGATGCGCCAGCGCGGCTTCCTCGGCCAGGCCGAAGTGTTCGAGCATTAGGACGGCACTGGAGATCGCACCGATCGGGTTCGATACACCCTTGCCTGCGATGTCGGGCGCCGAACCGTGCACGGGCTCGAACATGCTGGGGAAGCGCCCCTCCGGGTTGAGGTTGGCGCTAGCGGCGATGCCGAGGCTTCCCGCGAGCGCACTGCCCAGGTCGGAGAGAATGTCGATGATCAGGTTCGACCCGACCACCACTTCGAGGGTGTCCGGCCGCTGCACAAAGCGAGCCGCCAGAGCATCCACGAGCCAGCGCTCGACCTCGACGTCCGGGTACTCCTTGCTCACCCGGTCGAACACCTCGTCCCAGAGCACCATGCCGTACTGTTGCGCGTTGCTCTTCGTGGCGCTCGTGACCTTCTTACGCGAGCGGCTGCGCGCGACCTCGAAGGCGTGACGGATGATGCGTTCGCAGCCCTCCTCGGTGAAGACCGACGACTGCACCGCTATTTCCTTGCCTGGACCGCGCCCGGTGAAGTTCCGTCCTCCGAATCCGGAGTACTCCCCTTCGGAGTTCTCACGGATCAGCACCCAGTCCAGCGACTCGAGGTCGTGGTAGTTCAGCGCGCTCTTCACGCCGGAGTAGAAGTGCACCGGGCGGATGTTTGCCCACTGGTCGAAGTTCTGGGTAATGGCCAGTCGCAAGCCCCAGAGGCTGACGTGGTCGGGAACGTTCTCCCAGCCGACAGCACCGAAGTAGATGGCGTCAAACGCCTTCAGCTGCTCGAGGCCGTCCTCGGCCATCATGCTGCCGTGCG
>JAUZGC010000037.1 GCA_030840105.1 Microbacteriaceae bacterium | reverse complement strand
TGAGCCTCGTCGCCGCCTTCATCCTCATTCGTAACTTCCGCGAGTCCATCACCCGCACGGAGCAGAAGATCGACTACCCGGGCGCCATCCTGCTCACCGGCGGAACGTCGCTCTTGATCCTCGGCCTGCTCGAAGGCGGCCAGTCGTGGGCCTGGAACTCCGTATGGAGCATCGGTATCTTCGCGGCGGCCGTGATCCTGATCGTTGCGTTCGTTCTCGTGGAACAGCGGGTGGCGCAGCCGATCCTGCCGCTGTGGGTGTTCAAGCGGCGCGTGCTCATCGCGACCAGCATCACCTCGCTCGTGGTCGGCGCCATCGTGCTCGGCCTCACCTCGTACGTGCCCACCTTCAGCCAGGAGGTGCTCGGCGCGTCTGCGGTCATCGCCGGCTTCGCTCTCGCCGTGCTCACGATCGGGTGGCCGATTGCCGCGGCACAGGCCGGACGGCTCTACCTGCGCTTCGGTTTCCGCGCCACGGCGCTCCTCGGCAGTTCGATTGTGGTCGCCGGCACTCTGCTCATGCTCACCCTCGGCGCGCACTCGCAGGTCTGGGAAGTCGGACTGTTCAGTGTGATCATCGGTTTCGGTATGGGTTGGACGGCAGTGCCGTCGCTCATCGCCGCCCAGACGAGCGTCGGCTGGGCCGAACGAGGCGTCGTGACGGGCAGCAACATGTTCGCGAGGTCCATGGGCAGCGCGATCGGCGTGGCAGTATTCGGTGCGATCGTCAACGCCTCGACGGGAACGTCGGGCAACGCGACTCCCTCCCCCGTCCAGCTGACCGCCGCCATGCACCTCGTCTTCATCACGATCGCGGCACTCGCGATCGTCATGCTGGTGGCCGTTTCGTTCATGCCGGCTCACCGGCCGGATGCTGCACCAGCGACAGCGGGCGGGGATGCCGCCACCGACGGCGAGGCGGAAGGCACCGGCACGTCTCCCGTGACCGTGGCCATCGACTTCTGAGACGACCGCCCGAATTCCGAGGCGACCGTCTGAGGCGGTCGTCTCGGTCCCCGTGGCGGGTCGCAGCTGGCCTGTAGTCTGAGCGCGGAAGGCGCGATCGACTGGAGGTGCCGCGACGTGAGCGATGGCATCCGCGTCACTGGACTCCAGCGGTCTTTCGGTGGCATCCATGCCCTGCACGACGCGACGTTCGAGGCGCATCCCGGCTCGATCACGGCGCTGGTCGGGCCGAACGGAGCGGGCAAGACGACGCTCATGCTCACACTTGCGACCCTGCTCGCGCCCGATGCAGGCGAGATCCGGGTCGCCGGCTTCGACCCGGTGACTGAAGCGGCGCAGGTACGGATGCGCATGGGCTGGATGCCGGACATCCTCGGCTCGTGGGCCGCGTTGAGCGTTCGCACAACGCTCGAGATCACGGCCCGGATGTACCACCTGGGCAGGCGCGCGGCCGGAGAGCGCGCCGACGAACTCATCGACCTCGTCGCCCTTGGGCCGCACGCCGAGCAGCCGACGCGCGTCCTCTCCCGTGGCCAGAAACAACGGCTGAGCCTCGCCAGGGCGCTCGTGCACGACCCGAGCGTCCTGCTGCTCGACGAGCCGGCATCCGGCCTCGACCCTGCGGCCAGGATCCGACTGCGTCTCCTGTTGAAGAAGCTCGCGTTCGACGGAAAAACGATCCTCATCTCAAGTCATGTGCTCTCCGAACTGGATGAGGTCGCCGACGCGGCCGTCTATCTCGACGAAGGCCGAACGGCGACCGCCGAGGCGGTCGCGCTGGCGAAGGAGCGCCTGCGAACGTGGCGCATCCGTGCTGTCAATGAAGATCGGCTCGCCGCCACCCTCGCAGCATCGGAAGAACTCGCCGGCCGCATCAGCACCGACAACCTGGGCACCCTCGTCGCCGTTGCCGGTGAGCGGGAGGCGGCTGCTCTGCTCACCGGACTTGTTGCGGAGGGCGTCGAGATCACGTCTTTCGCGCCCGCGGTCGGCGACCTCGAGCACACGTTCCTCGACCTGAGCGGGGGCGGCGCATGAGAAGGTACCTCGCCGGGATCGGCACCATGGTTGGCCTCGAGCTCCGCCAGCGCGTGCGCGGCGTCGCCTGGTACGTGCTGCTCGGCGTCTTCGTCACGCTCGTCGGGGCCGTCACGCTGTTGCTCTGGCTCGCCTCAGGCGGCAGGGACTCCGGCGGCTGGCTCTACTCGCTCATCGTGTACTTCATCCTGTTGCTCGGGACCCTCGTCACGCCTGCGCTCAGCGGCAATGCGATCAACGGCGAACGGGATGCCGGCACCCTGGCAACGACGCAGGTCACCCTGATCAGGACGAGCCAGTTGGTGCTCGGTAAGTTCCTCGCGGCGTGGGTGAGCTCGCTCGGATTCCTTGTCGCGAGCATCCCGTTCATCGTCGTTGCGGTGCTCCTTGGCGACCTCTCCGCCCTCACCATCGCGACGTCGGCCATCGTCCTCGCGGCAGAACTCGGGTTCGTCGCCGCGATCGGGGTCAGCCTTTCCGGGATCGTCACGCGCCCGCTGTTCTCGGTGACCCTCACCTACCTCGTGGTCGCCGCCCTGAGCGTCGGCACGCTCATCGCCTTCGGACTCCTCGGAGCCGTGACCAGATCACAGGTACAGCTTTCGACCATCGGCGTCTCGACCGCTACCTACGACGAGACGACCGGCGCGGCATCCAGTCTGGTCTGCGCGCCGCCGGTCATGAGCACCTATTCCGTGCAGCGGTTCGACCCATACTGGAGCATCCTTGCCGCCAATCCGTACGTCATCATTGCGGATGCCGCACCCGGCTCATTCACCGCGAACGGCGGCCCGAACGACCTGTTCAGCACCGTCTCGCTCGGCGTTCGGTCGGCCCAGCGCGCGCCGGCCCTCTCGGTCGTCAACAACATGTGTGAGGCAGCCGCGAATGGGGACGTAGTCCCGAGCAACCCGCCATCGGCGCGCGAACTCTACGATTCGGCGGTTCCGTCCTGGTTCGTTGGCCTGGGGGTCCAACTGGTGCTCGCCGCCGGCGCACTGCTCTGGGCGTGGTCGCGGACGCGCACTCCGGCACGACGACTTGCCGCCGGCAGCCGAGTCGCGTGAGCTGCGCGCCTCGTAGCGTCAGTCGGGAAGGGATGCTTCCTGCCGCGGCATTCCGATGATGCCGGCATCCGCCGTCTCCGATTCGGCGTCGCGGATCTCACCCTGCAAGTCCCGAAGTGTCGACCGCAGCGCACGCTCGGCATCCAGCCCGCGCGCCTTAGCGGACGCGACGATCGCAAGCAGCAGCGGGCCGAGCTCGTCCTCGCTCGCCACCTCGATCGCACCGACCTCGTCGGCGGGCAGCATGCCGAGCTTCTGCGCTCGACCGATGAGCTTGTCGGCAAGGGCGAGCGACGGCATTCCCTGCGGGATCCCGTCGAGCACGCTCGTTCGATGCGGCTTCTCGCGGCGCTTGAGATCGTCCCAGAACTCCATGACGGCACCCGGTGTCTTCGCGACGCGGTCACCGAACACATGCGGATGCCGGCCCACCATCTTTGCGGTCATCTGCGCCGCGACATCCTGAATGTCGAAGTCCTCACCCGGCGTGTGTGCCGCGATGTCGGCGTGGAAGAGCACTTGGTACAGCACGTCGCCGAGTTCCTCCATGAGGTCGTCGCGATTGCCCGTCTCGATGGCGTCGACCAGCTCGTACGTCTCCTCGATCAGGTACTGAACGAGCGACTCATGGCTCTGGTCGGCGTCCCACGGGCACCCGCCCGGCGCACGCAGCCTTGCCATGACGGCAACGAGTTCGTCGAGCTGGGTCGGTGCTGGGGCAACCGGGCCGGAGGAGAAACTGACGTCGGACATAAGGCCTCCATTTCGCGCCATCCCATCCTCTCACCACGGACACGATGCCTCGCCCGATAGCCTCGTTCCGTGAGTCTCATCCGATCCGAACGCACCGCAGCAGGGCTCCTCCTGGGCGCCGCGGGCCTCGGCCTCCTCCTGGCCAACACGCAAGTCGGGCCGGCCCTGATGGACCTGCAGCACCAGAAGCTGGGCGTGACTGGTACGAACCTGACCGTCGGGCACTGGATCAGTGACGGCCTGCTCGCGATCTTCTTCTTCATCGTCGCGGTCGAACTCAAGCACGAGCTGCTGGTGGGCGAGCTCCGCGGAGTGCGGAAGGCGTTGCATCCCGCCATCGCCGCGATCGGCGGAGTCATCGTGCCCGCCGGCGTCTACCTGGCTTTCAGCGCGGGCAGCGGCTACCCGCAGGGCTGGCCCATTCCGACCGCCACCGACATCGCCTTCGCACTTGGCGTGCTCGCGGTATTCGGCCGTGGGCTACCGAATCGGATCCGCGTGTTTCTGCTCGCACTCGCCGTGCTCGATGACCTCATCGCGATCCTCATCATTGCGGTCTTCTTCACGGCGAACCCCAATGCGGTCATGCTCGCACTCGCAGCGGTCACCGCGGTCGCATTCGCGCTGCTCAGCCGGTTGTTGAGAGGGCGGCTGCGGGTTCCGATCGGCGTTCTGATGGCGCTCCTGGGGGTGCTGACCTGGTGGCTGGTGTACCAGTCCGGCGTGCACGCGACAATCGCGGGCGTCGTGCTCGGGCTGGTCATGGCGCACAAACCCGCCAGCCGCGTAACGCATGTGCTCGAGCCATGGTCGAACGGACTCGTGCTCCCGCTGTTCGCGTTCTCCGCCGCCCTCGTCGTGATTCCGCAGGTCGCCCCGACGCAGCTCGCGGCGCCGTTCTGGGGCATCCTGGTAGCTCTCCCCGTCGGAAAGCTCATCGGCATCACGCTCGGCGGCTGGCTCGGTTCATTCCTCGGGCATCCGCAGGGCAAATCCAGGCTCACCTTCGCGAGCCTGCTCGTCGTGGCGGCACTCGGCGGCGTCGGGTTCACGGTCTCACTCCTGATGAACGAGCTCGCCTTCGCCCGATCGCCCGAGGTCCACGATGAAGGGACCCTCGCCGTGCTGCTCGGTTCGGGGATCTCCATCGTGGTTGCGGCAACCCTGGTCAGCATCCGAGCCCGGCACTACCGCCGGCTTCGCCCCGCTGCCGCCGCGTCTTCGTAGGCCGCCGTCTCCCAGTAGGCCGCCGCGTAGGCAACTCAGGCAGGACCGGACGGATTCGTGCCAGATCGGCCTGTTTCGGCCGATTTCCTCCGCCCCAGCCTGAGTTAGCAACCGTTGGGGCGGACGCGGGAGCGTCGCGGGCCTCGATACGCGGGCTGCGCGCGCTACTCGACCGACACAGGGCGCTGCGCGCGCCACGCACAGAGCCTCTCGACAGCCTTAGGCCGGCGGCACCTCGGCGGGCACCGGCGCGGGGAAGATCGCACCGAGGAGGTCGCCGACCCATGCGATCAGTTCCGCATCCTCATTGTCGCCGTCGAAACTCGGAAGCGGCACCGTGATTGCCCCTTGTTGGGCGAGGTAGCGCGAGCCGGGATACATCCGCTGGAGGCGCACCTGGATCGAGTCGGCGAGCTCGGCCGGGGCGACGCGCAACTTCGTACCCATCGCCACGACCTCGCTGAGCCCGGCTTTCTGTGCCGTCAGGCGCAGGCGCGAGACCGCGATGAGGTTCTGCACCTGCGCAGGCGGCTCGCCGTACCGGTCGACGAGCTCTTCGAGCACAAGCCCGATCTGGTCGCCCTTCGCGGTGGGCGAGCTCGCGGTCGACAGCTTCTGGTACGCCTCGAGCCGCAGCCGCTCGCTGTCGACGTACTCCTCCGGAATATGCGCGTCAACGGGCAGCTCGAGCCGCAACTCGGTCTGGCCTTCCGCCACCTCACCGCGGAACGTGCTGACGGCTTCGCCGATCATCCGCAGGTACAGGTCGAAACCGACACCCGCGATATGGCCGGACTGCTCGCCACCCAACAGGTTTCCGGCACCGCGGATCTCGAGGTCCTTGAGCGCGACCTGCATGCCGCTGCCGAGTTCGTTGTTGGCCGCGATGGTTGAAAGCCGGTCGTGCGCGGTCTCGCTCAGCGGCTTGTCCTCATCCCAGAGGAAGTACGCATATGCGCGTTCGCGCCCGCGACCGACGCGGCCGCGCAGCTGGTGCAGCTGGCTGAGGCCGTACTTGTCCGCCCGGTCGATGATGATCGTGTTCGCATTGGCGATGTCGAGACCGGTCTCGATGATGGTAGTGGAGACGAGCACGTCGAACTTGCGTTCCCAGAAGTCGACGACAACCTGCTCGAGCACGTGCTCCGGGAGCTGGCCGTGCGCGACGGCGACGCGCGCCTCAGGCACGAGTTCCGCGATCTGCGCGGCGACGCGGCTGATGCTTCCCACCCGGTTGTGCACGAAGAACACTTGGCCTTCGCGGAGGAGCTCGCGGCGGATCGCGGCGGCAACCTGTCGTTCGGAGTACGCACCGACGAACGTGAGAATCGGATGCCGGTCTTCCGGCGGCGTCGCGAGTGTCGACATCTCGCGGATTCCGGTCACCGCCATCTCGAGTGTGCGCGGGATCGGGGTCGCACTCATGGCAAGGATGTCGACGTTGGTCTTGAGCTTCTTGAGCGCATCCTTGTGCTCGACTCCGAAGCGCTGCTCCTCGTCGATCACCACGAGTCCCAGATTCTTCACTGTGACGCCGCTGGCCAGCAGCCGATGCGTGCCGATCACGACGTCGACCGTGCCGTCGGCGAGACCGTCGAGCGTCTCGCGCGCTTCCTTGTCGGTCTGGAACCGACTGAGCGCGCGCAGGTGCACCGGGAAGCCGGCGAACCGCTCCTGGAAGGTCTCGAAGTGCTGGCGCACGAGCAGCGTCGTCGGCACGAGCATGACGACCTGCTTCCCGTCCTGCACGGCCTTGAAGGCGGCTCGCACGGCAATCTCGGTCTTGCCGAAGCCCACGTCACCCGAGATGAGCCGGTCCATCGGTATCGGCCGTTCCATGTCGGCCTTGACCTCGTCAATGGTCTGCAGCTGGTCGGGCGTCTCCGCGAACGGGAACGCCTCCTCGAGTTCCCGCTGCCATGGTGTGTCTGGTCCGAACGCATGGCCCTTGCTGGCCATCCGCGCCGAATACAGCTTGACGAGTTCGACGGCGATGTCGCGCACGGCCTTGCGTGCGCGGCTCTTCGCGGTCGACCAGTC